>JAYVAQ010000154.1:0-6578 GCA_043750875.1 Rhodanobacteraceae bacterium | reverse complement strand
GCCCAGCAATACGCCATTGCCGGATTTTTGAAAGCCCGCAAGTAGCTGCCCACGCGGCGCGCTGCCCTGCACGAACAATGGAAAGCTGATGCGAGTGCTTAAAAACTCCGCCGCTTCTTTAAGCGCGCGGTGGCTGGTAAACAGCATAAACGCGCGGCCGTGGCTTGCTTGCAGCACCGGAATCGCCGCCGCTAAAACGGCCTGCGTGTAGCCTTCTTGCGTGGGTTCAGTGCCCAATCTTGGTACGTACAGAAGCGCTTGGCTAGCATAGTCAAACGGGCTGTCTAAGCGTAGCGTTTCGGCGTCAAACGCGCCGGTTTCATGTTGGAAATGCCGGAAATCGGTGCCCACCGCTAACGTTGCCGAGGTATAGATCCACGCGGCACCCGTTTTGGCGCGAAATTCGCCGAGCGGGCCGGCGACATCCAGTGGCGTGGCGTTTAGCGCGAAACCGGTGGCGAATAGCTCGTACCAGCGCACCTCCTCAGGCGCATCAACAACAATGGTTCGCAGCCTTTGCAATAGCTCTTCTGCGCGTGCGGCGCAGCTTTTTAGGCCGTCGCTGCGCTCAGCCTGGGTGGCTAACACCGCCGCCAAGTCGCTCAACGCGTCACTCATAATCGCAAGTGCAGCGGCAACTGCGGGCTCAGCCAATACCGGCATTAGCGGTGCTTTTGCCGCATACGGATTTAAGCTCAAGCGAAAGTCTTTTAGGGTGCGCTCCACCAGCTGCGCGGGATCACGCACGCTGGCCATCGCCCCGGTGGCAACAGCGGCTTCGGTCGTGGCATCGCGGCTGAGCTCTAGAATTTGGCGGTAGCCGATCGTGGTCGAGAAAAAGCTAGTCGCCGAGTCGGCAATCTGGTGCGCCTCATCCAATACGTAAACCTGCGCACCTGGCAGCACCTCGCCAAAACCTTCGCGCCGCACCGCCATGTCGGAGAACAGTAAGTGGTGATTCACCACCACCAAATCCGCCGCCTGCGCACGTCGCCTTGCTTTGACAACGTAACAATCTTCCCAAAACGCACATTCCACACCTAAACAATTTTCGGCGTTCGAGGTCACCAGCGGCCAAATCGCCGCGTCTTCAGCTAAACCTGGGATTTCTGCGCGATCCCCAGATTTTGACTTTGGCGTCCATTCGCGCACGCGTTTGAGCTCGTTCAACATTTCGCGCTGTGTCACGCCTTCTTTGATCGTACGTTCCAGCCGATGCAGACAAACGTAATTGGCGCGCCCTTTCAAAAGCGCCAATTTGACGTCATTCAAGCCCAAGGTGCGCCGCACTTGCGGCAAATCCCGGTGAAAAAGCTGGTCTTGCAGTGCTTTGGTGCCGGTGGAAATTATCGTCTTCTTGCCAGATACCAGGGCCGGTACCAAATAGGCATAGGTTTTGCCGGTGCCAGTGCCAGCCTCGGCAATCAGCTGCCCGCGCGTTTCGATACAGTGCTCAATCGCCTGCGCCAATTCTTGTTGCGCCACGCGCGGCCTAAAGCCATCAATGCTTTGTGCGAATGGGCCTTTGTCACCAAGTAGGGCGAATGCGCGCGCCGTCATTCCTGCTGCCCTAAATCGGCCAGGTGCTCGCTAAAACTTGGCCGGTACCGATTGGGAACAATGCGCAGCAATTTATCGCAGCCAGCGTTCACGGCACAACCACAAGAAACAAAAATGCTGCGAATAGGACTAGATTTACGGCACCTTGAAGTAATGTAGAACTCCCTCCCGCTAGGGTCATTGCCGAAATCATCAGGGTCAGAACAAGGACCAATAAAAGCAGCTTCCAACCCAACTCCCGCCCCCAGACTAAGCCAAGCGTTAGGCAGGCCAGCGCGGGCACTGCAAAACTCAAGGCGGCGCTAGAAAAGAATCTACGGATCATTTGAAGGCCTTAAAATTGAAACGCGGTAACGCTAATTGCAAAACTTGAACCCGATGTTTGCATAGAAGTTTGTTACGCGGATTAACAAGCTACTCAAACCCAACCCCTAGCCACCCGCTCAGCCACCGGCAATAATTCCACTTGTACGGCGACAAACACCGTGTCATCACCAGCGATTGTGCCCGCTTGCCCTGGTAATGGATTCGCATCTAAACGCACCGCCAGCGCGCCGGCAAAACCGGGGGCGGTGCGCAGCACCAATAAATTCGGCGCCACCAAGGTCACAGAAACCAATCTAAAGCCTGGCACGCTGGGCTGGGTATAGCGGCCATCTTGTTTGTGATAGCCCAAGCCTTTGAGTTTGCGTGATAGCGTCGATTGCGTCAGCACATGCCCGCGCGCTGCCAATGCCGCAAGTAATTCGGACTGATCGGCGATCAATTCATTCGCAAGTAAGGTCTTTAAGTCGGCATCAAGCGGCATGTCTAAGCCCCAGTTTGAGTGCATATTATGCGGTCGAAATGAATTTTTCGGCTAGATCCACACACTTTAAAGCGCGAATTCGCCTACCAGCCCTGTACTTGCTTGGCATCCGTGCCTGAGACATCTCGCACCAATTTTGGCAATAAAAAACCAGGCAGCGCCGTCGCCATTTGTTGGTAAATCTGCTGTGCTTGCGCATCGCTGACCTCAAAATGCGCGCTACCCGCCACTGGGTCAAGCAAATTGAGGTAATACGGCAAAACCCCGGCTGCAAATAGCGCTTCTGACAACGCCACTTGCGCGTTTGCAGAGTCATTAACGTCGCGCAGCAACACCGCCTGATTGAGCAAAGTTATATCGGCGCGTTTTAGCGCGCGCATCGCCTCCAGCAGCGATGTGTCTTGCCATTCGTTCGCGTGATTGCTGTGTAGCACCATCACCAGCGGCACTTTTAGGCTGCTAACCCAGCGCAAAAATTCAGTGTCTATGCGCGCCGGTAGCACGATCGGTGTGCGGGTGTGCACGCGCAAACGCTTGATTTGCGGCAGTGCCAGCAACGCATCGGCGATGCGCGCAAGTTTGGCGTTGTCCAGTGCGAGTGGGTCGCCACCGGAAAGAATCACTTCATTGATTTCTGGATGGGTCGACAGATAGCGCACTGCCTGCGCCAACGCGCTAGCGCTCAAGCTGGCGTCGGCATAAGGATACTCGCGGCGAAAACAGTAGCGACAATTCACCGCGCAGGTGCCAGCGGCGATCAGTAGCACGCGCGAGCGATATTTGTGAATCAACCCAGGGCTAGGACTGTTTTGCAAATCGTTGACTGGATCGCTGACGAAGTTTTTTGCGATCATGCGTTCCGCCATCTTTGGCAGTATTTGCGCCAGCAGCGGGTCGTACGGATCCTCTTTCGCCATGCGCTTGGCAAAACTCAAAGGCACCCGCAACGGAAAATTGGCGGCTAAATCCAACGCATGGGCTTCGCCGAATGCGGTAGCGTCCAGCTGCAAAAATTCCAGTAACGCGCCTAGCTGCGTGAACGAATCCCGCCATTCAAGCTTCCAGTTCGGTGCAATTGCTGTGCTAAGCGCTTCGTTTGAGGCGACTTCGCGGCGCTTTGCGGCTATCATCCGGCCTCTTTTTTATAACAGCTTGCAAGCGCCTGAGCTTATCTCGACGCGCTTGAACGAAGCACCTCATTGCACAACTCGCGAAGGAACAACTTTTATGGGCAGCGTCAGCACCAACGAATTTAAAAGCGGCGTCAAAATCTTGATCGATGGTGACCCTTACACAATTTTAGAAAACGAGATGGTCAAGCCCGGTAAAGGCCAAGCCTTTAACCGCGTGCGCGTGAAGAATTTAAAGACGCAGCGCGTGGTGGAAAAAACCTGGAAGAGCGGCGACAGCGCGGAAACCGCCGATGTTGTCGACACCGATATGCAGTATTTATATGCCGACGGCGAGTTCTATCACTTTATGCAGCTGGACGGTTTTGAGCAGTTTCAAGCCGACAAGGCCGCGGTTTCAGAAGCCGCACAATGGCTGAAAGAGCAAGATATGTGCATCGTGACACTGTGGAATAATGTGCCGCTGATCGTCACGCCGCCGAATTTCGTCGAGCTCAAAATTGTCGAAACCGACCCCGGTATTCGTGGCGATACCACCGCGGGCGGCAACAAACCTGCCAAGTTAGAAACGGGTGCTGTGGTCAAAGTGCCGTTGTTCGTCAATCCCGGCGAAACCATTCGCTGCGATACACGTTCGGGCGAATACGTGTCGCGCGTAAAAGCTTGAATTTGAGGTGAGCGCGCTTGGGACCAAGACCGAGGTCATTAATTTCTATAGCGTTGTCGATGAATTTGGCGAATTTTCGAACTTCGCCAGATTTCCAATTCAGCTCGACGGCCAACTTTGGCCGACCTCGGAGCACTATTTTCAAGCGATGAAATTTGCCAACGCGAGCTATCGCATGCAAATAAAATCCGCATCTACCCCGATGTTGAGCGCAAAATTGGGCCGCAGCCGCAAGCAAGCCTTGCGGCCCGACTGGGAGGCGGTCAAAGACGGCGTGATGTTTGACGCCGTGCTCGCCAAATTCAGCCAGCACGATAATTTACGCGCGTTGTTGCTTTTCACCGGCAGCGCCAAGTTGGTCGAACACACCAGCAATGACAGCTACTGGGGCGATGGCGGCGATGGCAGCGGTAAGAATCGGCTGGGGCAAATTTTGATGCAGGTGCGGGAGCGGCTTAGTTTGAAGAAATCATGAAACTCGTCATTGCGAGTTTTCAGCCTCAAATCTGTTGGCCCGAAACCATATGCCTCGTCTTTGCGAGCGCAGCGAAGCAATCTCGTAGTTCATGCGCGGCGAATTGAGATCGCTTCAATGCGTTCGCGATGACGAAGCCCCCGAGGCGCGGTAAATAGTACGGTTCCAAATTAGTTTGAATTACGCACCTTATAATTAAACCGCAAATCCACACCAAAACTACGCTGATCCACCAATTCCAGCGCGATGCGATCTTGCATGCTGTGCAGCTCCGGCAATTGCAGCAGCGGTCGCGCATACTGGCCCAGAAAAATCGGCGCTTGATACAGCACCAGCTCGTCAACCAAGCCAGCTTGTAGCAGCGCACCACACAGCACGGCACCGGCTTCGGTGTGCACTTCATTGATGGCGCGTTTGCCCAATTCCGCAAACAACGCTGGCAATTGCATCGCTTCGTCGACCGGAAGCTGCCACAACTCCGCGCCAGCGGCGCGCAGTGCGGCGCGTTGATGCGCAGGCGCGGATTCACCATGCGCAATCAAAACCGCGCCCGGTGTGGCAAACAATTTCGCCGTCGCAGGCGTGCGTAAATGCCGATCAAGGATGATTTTGAGCGGCGCGGGCACTGCTAGTGCAGGCAAATCAGCGGTATCAAGACGTACGTCCAAGCTTGGATCATCTGCTAAAACGGTATCAACCCCAGTTAAAATCGCGCAAGCACGCGCGCGTAACTTGTGCACATCGCGCCGCGCTTCTGCCCCTGTCAGCCAGCGGCTTAAGCCATTGGCGAGCGCGGTGCGACCGTCAACGCTCATCGCTAGCTTGAGCCGCAACCACGGGCGCGCGCGTTCCACGCGACTAAAAAAACCAGCGTTCAATGCGCGCGCTTGTTCGCGCAGCAAACCCGATTCGGTGGCAATGCCAGCCGCCGCTAGCCGCGCTAAACCAAGGCCTGCCACTTGCGGGAACGGATCTACACACGCTGCGACCACCCGCGCCACACCCGCTGCGATCAGCGCATCAGCACAGGGCGGCGTACGGCCGAAATGCGCGCAGGGCTCCAGCGTGACATAAGCCGTAGCACCGCGCGCGTGCCCCGCCGCAGCGGCTAAGGCGTGCACTTCCGCGTGTGGCGCGCCAGCTTTTTCATGCCAGCCGGTGCCTACAACGCGCTCCCCATGGGCCAATACACAGCCCACGCGCGGATTCGGGCGCGTGGTAAACAGCCCGCGTTCGGCCAATTCCAGCGCCAGGGCCATGTGCGCGTGATCGGCTGAGGAAAAGATGGTCATAGGCTATTTCCCAACAGGCTCACTTCACCGCATCCAAATCCACACCCAAAGTCCAAGCCTCTTCGCGCAACTCAATCGCACGCAGCTCCGTCGGGCTCAACAACGCCGTATTCGGGCACGCCAACAACGTCACATCGGCATTAAAGCGATTCACCCCGCCATCGCGCACGCGCAAACCCGGAAATAGCGCGTGTGGATTGGCTGGCGCATCGACGTCTGGCCCGTTCGCAGCATTCGCGCCAGACGTGTAATAGATCGGCTGCCCGGCATCGCCGAAGTTTTGACCACGGCGTTTTTGGACTGCGTCGAAACACCAAAAGCTCGAACCCGCGAGCGGCGCAGTAAACTGGCAAACGCTGGGTGCTGGCAGCGGCTCACTTGCGGTAAAAATTTCCCGACTGGCCTGACGTTCCTGCCCAGGTGACGCCGCAGAACGCACTTGCGCATTCGGCGGTGGCAGCATCAGCGGCGTCACTCGAAATGGGTAGCGAAATGTCAGCGTACTGCGTTTGCCGAATACAAACGCCAGCCGCACCACGCCCGGCAACCAATTATTGCTGAGTTCGCTGAAGTAATAGTCGGTGTTGTTCCAGGCGGCGAAAAAGGTCGGTTCCTGCACATCTAAGTTACCGACCGCAATGCCGTC
>JAYVAQ010000153.1:0-2175 GCA_043750875.1 Rhodanobacteraceae bacterium | reverse complement strand
TCCAGTGCCAACGCGCGCGTTGGGCTGCACGACTGAAGCCTTTGTCGATGAGCTGGGTGTTGCCGCGTGCGCGTAAAACATGCCGCCAAAAATACTGATCGTAAGCGCAGTAAGTAATTGTTTCATAATGGTAATTTTCATTTTAGTGCTCCTGATGTGGCATTTGAATCACGTGCTATGTCATCAATTTCACGGCGGCTGCGGCGCCCTCGGGTGTCCATTTGCGCGGTTTTCATGGGCGGGTCATCCTGGAAGTAATACATGCCCACACCCAGGCGCGGGCAAAGGCTAGGGCTAGGGTTGCGCGGTTCGCCTGAATCAGACGGCGGCGCGGCCGCGAGATTCAGCAAAAACTCGTCTAGATCATCGAGAAATTCATTGCCTTTGCGCCTGACGTAATCGCGTACCGCTGGAATTTGATCCATGGGTATGTCGAGTTGATCGACATAGGCTTGCAAGCGTCGATCTGTTTGTTGTGGCCGAATATTTCTCTCAATCGTGCTCAGCAAGTCCGCAGTGGAACGCGCCATGATCGCCAGTTCGGATTCGCTGTCGCTAAAGACTAGAAAATGCGCGTCGATTAGCTCATAGCGTGCCTCTGCTTCATGCCAGCACACATTGCCCTTTTCTAACAGTTCATCCAATACCGCGCGGATCGTGGTGCCGCCGGAATATTTCGTGACTAAGCTCGCGATGCTGGTATCGCCTTGATCGAGTGTTAAACGCTTGGGTTTGCCAAAGCTGTCTGCGTATGCTGGATCGTGCTCCCACGCGCTCAACACGCGCGCCGCACGGTTAAAGAGCTGGGTTGTTTCTTGCGTAGTCTTTGCACCTTCGCGCTGCAGCTTTTCAACTTCTATTCGGGTTAAGCCGGTAATCACAGCGATTCTGGACTTGGTTTGCTTTTGCTCGCCCATCGCAAATTCGTGCGTCGCAACGTCCACATAGGTCCACTTCAAAGCCTCTGCGCAGGCTTTGAATGGAATGTGAAAACGCAACATTAGGCGCACCAAGGGCCGAAAAATCTGGATGAGTGCGGCGGTCATTAAGTCGGATGGCGGGTTCACCGGATACGGCCTAATTGACGAACGTAACCGATGCAACAGTATCAGTCCCTGATAAAACTTGGATCAGCTGCCCTCTAGGATCAAAGCTCAACAAAGGCTTTCCCGCGTCCTGCGGATTGGAAAACTCCAACTCGCCCTTATTGCGGCCATTTTGCGAACTTACCAGCAGCGTGCCGCGATGCACGTTGGCGACTCGAACGCTGTAAGTCCCGATTGGCACATCTTCCACTTCAACGCTGAAACTAACTTTATTCGAAAGCCGCTTTAGGTGCGCTTCGCCACTGCCATTGCCAAAAGCCGGCGCGAAGTTTAACGCGACGCGTTGGTCAGAATTGCCAAATGGAGGCGCGCTGCCGCCGCTGGGTGGCGTAACAACAGTGCCACCAACTGTGCGTAATTCCACCGCTGCGCCGCGTGGATCAAAAGTAAGCGACAATTTTCCTGGTTGTGCGGGTGCGGCGAATTCAACCTCGGCTTCCGATTCGCCGCCACTTGCCAGCAATTGCATCTCTGCGCGTTGCACACCCAAGATCCATATTTGGTAACGCGAGCCTGCTTGCGCTGCAGTGCCACGCGCGGTGACTTTGAAGCTAATTTTGCCTGGCTCTTCGCGATAGCGTGTGCTGACATTTAAGCCCGAGCTGACGCTGCTGCTGTCAGTTTGCGTTGTTGTCGTAGGCCTGCGGTCATCCAGCAATGTTGCGGTGCACTGATCCCCGAAAGTGGAGGATAAACGCGAGAGCTGCAGATCGCCCGTGGCAAACGCGGTGCTGTAATGCATTTGTGCTTTGCCACAATCGTCAAACCGCAGTTCAAGCTCGGCGAATGGCTTTACGTTCACCGTTGCGTTTTGCTCCATAAAGCGTGGGCCGCGCACTTCTAACGCTGTGAGTCGGGCAACGTCGTCGGTGATCGGTGCTTGTGCAACCAACCAAATCGGTGCACCGGCCTGGTCGAAGGTATACCAATAAAGCAAGAGCTCTTTTTGACTGCTTCCCACAATTTGAACTTGGATGCCTTGACCATTGCGCGATGGGTCAAACCAAGCACCAGTCATGGAGGCGGTGATCGGCGCGGCGTTAGTGCCTAGAGCTGCGCCACATAAGGC
>JAYVAQ010000152.1:0-12555 GCA_043750875.1 Rhodanobacteraceae bacterium | reverse complement strand
GGCGGAATATTTGAAGCGCAGTAAGGAGTTGCGTTCTAGTGTGGTTTCTGCGCTGATTTACCCGATATTACTATTGCTAATGGCGGGCGGTTCATTGGTCTTTATGTTGACGTATGTGGTGCCAAAATTACAGCCGATTTTTGATCAACTGGGCGGCGAGCTGCCGCTGTTGACGAAAATGGTGTTGGCAATGGCGGCGGTCCTGCGCTACGGCTGGTGGGTGATTATTGCGGGCGCGATCGCTACGGCGCTGTATTTCCGCAAGCAAATGAGCGAGCCCGCAACGCGCCGAATTTGGGATGCGCGGCTGCTGAAAGTGTTTGGAGTCGGTGATTTGCTGTGCAAAATGGACACCGCGCGGCTAGTGCGCACCGGTGGAACTTTGCTGAAGAACGGCGTTCCACTGCTTTCGACGTTGACGATTGCAAAAAACGTGTTGACTAACTCGGTTTTGCAAGACGCGGTAGAAACGGCCAGTAAAGACGTCAAAACGGGCGGTGCTTTGGCACCGGCATTAGCGCAAACAAAATTATTTCCGAAGCTTGCAATTCAAATGGTTACCGTCGGTGAAGAAACCGGGCAGTTGGACGATATGCTCTTAAAAGTCGCGGACGTTTATGATTACGAAGTTAAAACCACGGTGGATCGCTTGCTCGCAATTTTTGTTCCCGCTCTAACACTGTTTTTAGCCGGGTTTATTGCAATTATTGTAAGCAGTATGATTATGGCAATTATGAGTATCAATAACTTAGTGGGGTAATTATGAATAAAAATATTCACGGCGCGAAAAGCGCGCAAGCAGGTTTCAGCTTAATCGAAATATTATTAGTCGTTGGTATTATTGCGTTCCTGGCGACTATGGTGGCTACTAACGTCATCGGGCAAAGTGAAAAGGCGAAAGTGACAAACGCCAAAACGGGTGTGCGTAGCATTGCAGCAAAGGCGTCAAGCTTCTATTTAGACACAGGCTCTGCACCAGACAGTATTGATGATTTATTGACTAAGCCAGGGAATGCCCCCAATTGGAATGGCCCATATATTACTGCGGATCAAAGCAAAGACCCCTGGGGCACGCCTTATGTGCTGAAATCCCCCGGCGAGCACACAGATATGGATGTGATGTCTTACGGTTCCGATAAACAGGCGGGTGGTGCGGATAATGCGGCGGATATTGGTAACTGGCAATAAATAGCGGAACTATATTTTAATCTCATGGACAAATTAACTGCTGCAATTGATACAACGCTTGATGGGCGTTTGATTGTGGTCTGTTTTTACACTGGGATTTTATGAAAAATAAGGCATCGCATTTATTTAAATTAATTAGAGTTTTGGCGGCTATTGGAGTTGCTGGGGCTTTATTGGGGTTTGTTGCTATTCAAGTTGTGTCGGATCCAAAAAAAGAAATACGTAGTGGTGGTAGTGTCAACACTGGTGTCCGTTCAATTAATGCAAAGGCTTCGTCATTTTATTTGGATACTGGGCATTTCCCAGCATCCATCGAAGACTTACTTAGCAACGCCCGCAAGCTGACGAATTGGAATGGGCCTTATGTTACTGAGCAACAGAGCATCGATCCATGGGGGCGTCGTTACATTCTTAGAACCCCAGGTTTGCACGGTGATGTAGATGTTATTTCTTTGGGCGCAGACGGCTTAGTGGGTGGGGCCGGAGCGAATTCAGATCTTGGGAATTGGAAATGAATGCCATTTCAAGACAGCGCGGATTTGTCGTCCTTCAGTTTGCCTGGGTTTCATTTGCATTTTCCATGACCGTGCTTTTATTGGCTGATTTTGCGCCATGCGGCGTTATCGAAAGCAGCGGCCGGGCAAAGGTGGTGAATGCGCAAACCGGAGTCCGAATAATTGCAGCAAAATCGTCTTCGTACAATTCAGACACCGCGCATCAACCGGAATCGATAGGGGATTTATATAACAACGCGCGCAAGCTTTCGGGTTGGAACGGGCCGTATATTACCGAGCAACAAAGCAAAGATCCGTGGGGGCATTCCTACATTATTCGCGTTCCAGGTTTGCATAGCGCATTGGACGTAATTTCGTTGGGTGCTGATGGATTGGCGGATGGGGTTGGCACGAATGCTGACATCGGAAATTCGCCGTGCAAGTGAAAACGTCAGCCCCTCGTCCCAACCTTCGCCCCGCGCATGCGCCTTCGTGGCCCTTAAATTGTGGGCGTGGAGAAGGAGCGGTTTGGGGCGGCCCGATAGGCAGCGTCAAACGCGCAAAAGGCTTCACCCTGATCGAAATTTTGGTTGTGATTGCAATCATGGCGGCACTCGCGGTGATGGTTGCGGTGAACGTGGTGGGTAAGCTGGAGAACGTCAAAGTCGCAACCGCTGGCAAAGATATTATGGCGGCGCTGCGCTACACCCGTGGGCAAGCCCTGGTGACGGGCGAGGCGCAATCGCTGGTGATTAATGTCGAAACCGGTAGCTACGTTGCGGCGAACAAGCCTGAGGTGATTTTGCCGAAAGAGTTGAAAGCACAGATTTACACAGGCGAGGTATTAAACGAAAAAACCGGCGCGATTCGGTTTTTCCCGGACGGCGGCTCCACCGGTGGCAAAATTATGGTGAGCGCGGACGGGCGCATGTGGACGGTGCGGGTGGGTTGGTTGACCGGCGATATTGATTTTCTGGATTCGGCAAAGCCGCGCGCGAGTATCCCTCGATGAGCTCAAATTTAATTTCGATGAAACGCTCAGCCGGATTTACTTTGATTGAAGTAGTGCTTGCGCTCAGCGTGTTCGCATTGGGGTTCGGTTTGATTTTAGAAACCTTAGGCGGCGCCAGCCGTAATGTTCGGGTTGCCGGCGACATCGGCAAAGTCGCGCTATTCGCGCAAAATCAGCTGGATTTGGTGGGCATCGATACGCCGCTAAAAAAAGGCAGTTCGCGCGGCAAATTTGATGATGTTTACAGTTATGAAATGACGATTACGCCAGCACAACCGGAGGATTCAACTGTGCCTGAAACGGTGGCGGTAAAATTATTTCGTGTTGATTTGGCGGTCAGTTGGGGCCAAGGCGCGAACAAACGCACCGAGCGTTTTTCGACCTTGCGTTCTATGCAAGTGCGGGCAGGGCAGTCGTACTAATGCGCGTGCAATCGCTCAAATTGTTTCCTGCCCAAACGTCTGCGAAGGGCTTCACGCTGATCGAGCTTTTACTGGCGACGGCGCTAGTCGCTTTCATTATGCTGATGGCCTATTCCGGCTTGGAAGCCAGCATCAAAATGGCCGATTCGGGCGATGCCTTTATCGAGCGGTCTTCTAGAGTGCGCACCACCCATGAGTTTTTGCGGCGTCAGCTTTCTCGCATGCTGCCCCTGATGATCACTCAAGACAACGGCCGAAATATCAGTTTTGAAGGTGAACAAAATCGCGTGCGTTGGGTTGGGTCAATGCCTGGCTATCTGGGGCGCGGCGGACCGTACGTGCAGGAACTTGAGTTTGGTTCAAATGTTTTGAACTATCGCTATGCCACGCTCAATGGCTATAAAGACGGCGATTTGGATGCTGAGGAGCCTGTTGCACTGCTAGAAGGCGTTGCGGGCGGCAAATTTAGTTTTCGCACCATCGATAACAGCGGTAAAATGACGGATTGGGATTCCCGCTGGGCCGATGATCAAACCGTGCCGATCCCGCTCATGCTCAGGCTGAACGTGCAAATGAAGCCGGAAGCGCGCATGGAAATTCCGGAATTATTGATCGCGGTTGTGGTGGATATGAATGTCGGGCGGCCTACCCAGCAATTTGCGCAAGGAATACCACGATGAGCATGCCGCGAATTGCTGCTATGCGAAAAGCGCCAAAAATCAATCAGTCGCGTATACGCGGCATCGTTTTGTTGATGGTGCTCTGGGTGATTGTGCTGTTGACCGTTTTAGTGTCTAGCTATGTGCAATCCGCAAGCACTGAAGGGCAACAAGCGCGTTTTATGCTCAACACCACGCAAGCGCGCTATGCGGCCGAAGCTGGTATGCATCGCGCGATTTTCGAGCTTTACAACCCAACGACCGAGATGCGTTGGAAGGGCGATGGCAGGCCTTATGAGATGAGTTTTGACGGCGCCAACGTAACGATACAAATCGTCGATGAAACTGGCAAAATCGATCTCAACAGCAGTGACCAAAAATTGCTCGCGGCGATGTTTGCACGCGCTGGTTTAGAGCCATTACGTGCAGAAAAGTTGGCGGGTGCAGTGGTGGACTGGCGTGACCCGGATGAATTAGTTGGCATCAACGGCGCCGAGAAAGGTGAATACCTTAGCGCTGGCCTAAAAACAGGGCCACGAAATCAGTATTTCGTTACCGTAAGTGAATTGCAGCAAGTATTAGGCATGGACTATGAGTTGTTTCAGCGTTTAGAACCCATGGTGACGATAACTTCTAATGGAACGTCGGTGCCAAATTTGGCTTTCGCCCAGTTGGATGCGCTTGCGGTGGCACTGGCGCAGTTGGGACAAAATTTGAGTCAGGAGCAGTTAGAAGCAATTATCGCCCTGCGTCAATTAAGCAAGCCCGGCGTGCCCGTTACGTTGCCGGGTGGCATCAGCATTCCCCCAGCCACGGGCGGCGGGCAGGGTGGAAACTATACAATTACAGTGCGTTCTGCCCTCGCCAGCGGGGCTAAAGCCACGCTTGAGGCAACTGTGCAGCTTAGTTATGGCACCGTTGGCGAGCGCCCGTATCGAACATCTCGCTGGCGCGAAGGCCATTCGAACTAAACGCGTCTAACTACCTGGCACGCCGAACTAGGCGCGCGGTTGAATTTTGGCTAGCATGCTCGGCTTGGTTTTGACGGCACTTTGACGTCAGTTGCAGCGGTTCGTTGAACTTTTTAGCTAATTTGAGCTCTGTCCGCCATGATCAAACTTTCGCCCAACAAACAATATTTTCGTAAAAACTAATGGCTAATGTTTTGCAACAGCTGGCACGAAGCGCGAAAAGCATCGCTGCGCGCAGTCAAATCGGCACGTTCTTTTCCTGGTGGAAAGACGAGCTGTTGGGCTGCTTGCCGAAAGCTTTAAGTGAACGCCTAGGGGCTGCCCCAGCGAAAATTGTGCTTGGCCAAGCGACGGATGGCAGTTGGCATGCCGCACGTGTACGCGGTACAAAACGCGAGGCTGAGCGAAATTTGGATCTCGGCGACTTGGCCAGCGTTCGTCGCGCATTGGGTTTCCTTGAAGCCTTGAATGATCAGCCTGCAGAAATCAAAGTACTTGCGCTAAGCGCTGACAAGGTTTTGCGTAAACGGCTCAGTTTGCCGCTTGCTGCGGAAGAAAATTTGCGCCAGGTTTTGAGCTTTGAAATGGATCGCCAAACGCCGTTCAAGGCAGATCAAGTATATTTCGATTGGCGAATTATTAAGCGTGATACTGCCCAACGTACGTTGTTGGTCGATTTGCTGGCAACACCAAAAGCGACGCTGGATGCAGCGCTTGCGCTGTTAGCCCCCGCCCAAATCGTCATTGATGCGGTTGACTCCGCAAGCGGGCGTGGTGCGCTACAGTTTGAGCATACCCAGGGCTTCAATTTGCTGCCGATGGAAAAACGCGGCGCGAATGGCGATCCCCAGGCCCGTATCCGTTGGATTTTAGCTGCTAGCTTGGTTGCTTTGATTTGGATGGCAATGGCGCAATCTTTGAGCGCGCGTCAACAGGCGCTGGTGGCGCTGCAGGAAAAAACCGCCGAGACACAGAAGGCTGCGTTAGAGACGGCGATGTTGGCAAAAAAATTACGGGAGGAAATATCCGGCGCGAATTTCCTATCCGAGCGTAAGCAAAAACGATCCGAAACCGTCAAAGTGTTGCTTGAATTGACGCAGCTTATTCCTGACAACACGTGGCTGGAGCGGATTTCGTTCGTCGGTGAAGCGGTGCAGCTGCAGGGTCAGTCAACCTCGGCGTCTGATCTAATTGGTTTATTGCAAAAAGCGACCTACGTTGGCAACCCACAAATTCAAGGCGTGATTCAGCCAGATGCCGGCACCGGCAAAGAACGCTTCAGTCTACAGCTTGATATCCGCGAAGAAGCGCCACTCAAAGCTAACTCACCGCCAACAACTCCTAAGATCTCCGAGCCAACGGCATCGGCAAAAACTCAAGCGATGCGCTAACGATGGCACTTACATTACTCCCACCTAAAGGACAGGGCCAAGTCATGGCCGTTGGTTTGCTCGTGGTTGGGCTAGCGCTAGTGTATTTTCTATGCCTGCACTGGTTCGTGCGCGGGCATTTGGATGTCGCCAGTCAAATGAACGAGTTGAAAGAATCGGAATTGCGCTTTCGTCAAGAGGTCGGTAAGCGTGCTTCATTGGAAAGGCAGCTCAAAGAAGTCGAAGACTTCAAGGCGCGTAATACCTATTTTTTGCCGGATGAAACCTTCGATTTGGGCGCAGCTTCGTTAAGCACTAAACTTAAAGCCGCGGTGACTGCCCATGCCGATACCGCGCGCTGCACGATTATTTCGACGCAGCCGCAAAAATTGGGCACGAAAGAACTCTATGAACGCGTCAGTATCCAGGTGCGTTTAAAGTGCGACTTGGATGATTTAGTCAAAATTATGTACTCGCTTGAAAACTTGACGCCATTTCTGTTTATTGATGAGCTCAATTTGTATCAACAGCCGGTTTTGGACGCATCCTTAGTCGTAGGTAATGGTGGCAATATGGACGCGCGTTTTGATTTGTCCGGCTATATACGAAACATTGGCGAAATTGCAGATGCCACGACGCCGCTTGTAAATCCCCCCCCGATTGGACGCCCGAGGGCGCGCCGATGAAACTTTCAACGCGAAAAAAATTGACCGCAGCGCTTGGAGTTTCTTGTGGCGTGATGATGCTATTTTTATTGCTCCAGCGCCAGCTCGGCCTAGGCAGCATGTACAGCATTTTGCCTGATGATTTCGAGCCAGCCGAACAAGTGATTGCAGCGCCGCAAACCGAATTTAAGCCTGATATGGCTTCAGAAATGGCGTTTTTAGAGATCAATGATCGTTCTTTGTTTACGCAAACGCGCACCGCCCCCGCCAAGGCAGCACCAGTGGTTGCTCAACCAGCGTCCGTGATACCCAAAGTGCCGCTGACCGCGCAACTCACTGGTGTTGTGATTACGCCAACGCGAAAAGTAGCGCTATTGCGTAGTGCCGGTGGTGATCAAACCTATCGTTTGCGCGAAGGCATGCCATTTCCCGGCGAGCTTGCTGGTTGGCGCGTCGCGCAAATTAATGCACGCAGCGTGGTCTTCGATGGCGGTGCGAGTCAGGGGCAAGTTGAGCTCAAACTCGATGTTGCCAAAGGCTCACCTATGAGCGGCAGCCCCAGCGGTGTGCCGTTTATTCCGCAAGTGCCAGGGAACTCACCCGTGCCGCCCATGTCAGACAACTCGAAGTTCAATGCAGCCGCGATAGTGATGCCCGCGTCTGGCGCACCACCGCCGCCCCCGCCGCCACCCAGCGCCGATCAAGCGGCGCGGGAGATGGAAGTGCAGCGAATTATCGAAGAACGCCGTGCGCAGATGCGTGCAGAAGCCGAGCGTATGAGCTCGGGCAATCAATAATGAGGATTTTCGTGCTATCTCGTTTTCTATCCAATTCAAGCTCTTTGAAGTTTCGCGGATTGCTGCCAAATTTGGCGCTAGCCTTGTATTTAGCTATGGCATTTGCAGGTTGTGCCACCTTTGGTATTGCGCCAAAGACCCCGGTGCCTGCTCCGGCAGTTGCAGTAGAAGCAGCGCCAATGCCGATCACCGCAGCCGCAAAATCAGCACAAGAGTCCCAAATTGGTGCTGATATTGCAGGTGCCACTGGCCCCACTTCTTTCCCTGGAACGGGTCAGTTTGTTGAACCAAGCCCGCCCGAAGCGGCAAGCCCGCGCCCTGCGTTAGCGGATCAAGAAGTCAGCTTTAATTTTGAAGCCACGCCCGTGCCTGAAGTGGTGAAAACGATTTTGGGCGATTTATTGCAAGAAACCTACGTCATTGGCCCAGGGGTGGGCGGCACGGTCACCTTCTCCACAGCCAAACCGATCAAAGGCGAGCAAGCCATGGCGGTACTGGAAATGCTGCTGAGTTGGAGTGGTGCTGCGCTGGTGCGTAAAAATGATCAGTACCTAGTGGTGCAAACGCAGGCAGCGGTGCCTGGTAATTTATCACCGCAACTACTCGCCGGTGATGGCCGCGGCTATTCAGTGCGTGCGGTGCCGCTAAAATTCATCTCCGCCACGCAAATGGAAGAGCTGCTTAAGCCTTATGCGAAACAAGGGTCTGTATTAAAGGCCGATAACGCGCGCAGCTTGATCGTGGTGGCTGGCACCAAGAACGAACTGGACAACTATCTCAGCGTTATCAACACCTTTGACGTCGATTGGATGGCGGGTATGAGCTTCGCGCTTTACACCCTGGAGCGCGTCGAAGTAAAAGATTTAATGCCCGAGCTTGAAGCGATTTTCGGCGATGCCGCAGGCAGCGCTGGAGCCGGTTCAACGCCGCTGGCTGGTATGGTGCGCATGCTGCCAGTTGAACGCTTGAACGCCATTTTAGTGATAACGCCGCAACCGCAGTATTTAGCGCAAGTCGAAAGTTGGATCAAGCGATTGGACCGCGGCGGCACCGAAGGCGGCTCGAAGCTGTATGTTTATGATGTGCAAAACGTCAAAGCCACCGACCTGGCGGATCGGTTGAATGAGATTTTTAATGGTGCAGCAGCGACACCGCGCGAGCCACGCACCACTCGTGGCGATGTTGCGCCTGGTTTGAACGGGCAAAATTTGGGTGGTGGGCAGTTTGGCGGCGGCATTGTGCCGCCGGTTGCCAAGCCTGCAACCCCTACGCCAACCCCTGCGGTTCCGGGGGCGGGTGGTGGCACGGGTAAAAGCCTTTTGGGTGATCAAGAGGTGCGGATTACGGCCGTTGAAGACAATAACGCACTATTGATTAGTTCGACGCCGGCACAATATGAAATTTTGAAAAGCGCGATTCGGCGGCTGGATACCGAACCTCTTCAGGTGAAGATTGAAGCAAAACTGTTAGAGGTTAACCTGTCCGACGCATTAGAATTCGGCGTGCAGTGGTGGCTTGAACGCGCAGTCGACCCAGCGTTAAACGCAAGCGCTTCAATTGTGGATGGCGTAGCCGTCCGTGGGGTAACTCATGCCGCCGTGAGCGGGGTGCCAGGGGCTGCAACAACTGATCCAGCAGTTAGTTTATTCCCCGGCTCCGCGAACGCAGCGTTGCGAAGTTTTAGCGGATTAGGTGGGACGTTGGGTGCAAGTGGATTGAGATATATTTTCGACGGTCGTGATGCACGAGCATTTGTCAGCGCGTTGCAAAGCGAGACCGATACCAAGGTTCTTTCTAGCCCAACATTAATGGTTCTGAACA
This sequence comes from Rhodanobacteraceae bacterium, assembly GCA_043750875.1. GTDB lineage: Bacteria > Pseudomonadota > Gammaproteobacteria > Xanthomonadales > SZUA-5 > JANNYA01. Next base: position 3,156 of record JAYVAQ010000152.1, on the reverse strand, counting down.
ACAAAGAAGCGTCCATAACCGTAGGTGGGCAGGTTCGCCAAAATCAGGGTCAAATCTTACCCGGAACGAATGGAGTCACAGGCGCGCAGCTCAATAGTTTTGTCCCTGTCGGCATCACTCTAACTGTGACGCCTCGCGTTAATCCAGGCGGGTTAGTCTATCTGGAGATTGATCAGCAACAAAGCACGCCGGGTCTAGGAGATACAGTTGACACGAAGAAAGTGACAACTGAAGTCGCCGTGCAAAGCGGCCAAACTATTTTTCTGGGTGGCCTAATCCAGGAAACGAATCGAAACACAAACGGTGGGTTACCGGGGCTTAAAAATATACCGGTTATAGGAAGGCTTTTTGGTAGTTCCAAAAAAAGCTTAGAGAGAACTGAAACTTTGATACTGATTACGCCGACAGTGGTCGAGGGCGGTTCCGCGAAAATGCGGGAAGTTACCGATGAGTACGTTCGCCGCTTCAAAGGTTTGGAACCTTTAATTCGCGACGGAGCAATTCCACCCGCGCCGCTCAAATCTAGCGCCCCACAACTCCGGGAAGGTGAGCTTTTGCAAACCCCGATTCCTAACGCACCAGTAACAAAACCTATTCAAGCGCCAGCTTCTAGCGACTCCGCCAAACCACTCACAAATAATTCTCCGCAATAAGACCTAAAAACTATGAATCTCATGTTTCGCACCTTGGTGATCTCAGCAGCTATTTTCCTCGTCGCCTGCAGCACCACAAATACAGCTGTTCCTTCTGACAACAATGCGGATCTAGAAAACGTCCCAACAACGGACAAAACATTCGGGCCGAAACTCGCCGAACTCGTAGTATTGAGATGGAACAATTTAATTGGTGGCAAATTTGATGACGCATACGAAATGCTTTCGCCTGGCTACCGACAAACGCATGAAAAAAAAGAGTACGGCGAGATCTTGCGGAATCGTCCTGTGCGTTGGACAAAAGCAACTTACGTTGACCACAACTGTAGCTCTGATGAGCTCTGCACTGTCAGAGTAAATATCGCATTTCAAGTTACGTTGCCAGGCGTCGGAACGGTACCATCGGAAAACATAGTCGAAGAAAAGTGGTTGCGCGTGGGTGGTGGGTGGTACTTTTTTCCGGAAAATGCAGCAAAGTAGCTGCCTTTGTTCATGTGCCGATTCACTAAAAACTTGCATTTACATTTTGGACTTCGTAACATCCAACCGCTGATGATTCCGCGCTCGTACTAAGGCGCGCTCAGACCGCCGTAAGGCGTGGAGCAACAGCAAAGCCCTGTAGAACAATCCTAGGAGTTTCACAATGAAAAAGAATTCATTAAATACTGCGGTACTCGCCAGCTTGGCAGGCATTGCAGGTATTGCGAACATTTCAAACGCTGTCAACATCAATCCTGACGGTACCGGTCAAGTACTTATTTACCCTTACTACACCGTTAATGCTGGAAACACGACATTGCTTTCAGTCGTTAACACCACAAACGTTGGTAAGGCAGTCAAGGTGCGTTTCCTTGAAGGTCGTAACTCGTTGGAAGTGCTCGATTTTAACTTGTATCTGTCGCATGAAGATGTGTGGACAGCAGCGATTTTAGCTTCAAGCGCAACCAGCGCTGGTAGCGTGCTGACGTTTGATAACAGCTGCACGGCACCACAGTTGTATACACGTGGCGCGCCTCGTACAGCGGTTGAATTTCGTGCAACTTTGTACCAAAACGATTTTGCAGCACTCCGTGGCGTAGATCGTACACGTGAAGGCCATTTCGAGATGATTGAAATGGGCACGATCAATCCAGGCAGTGATCTCGACGATGACATCACGCACCTTAATGATGATTTCCCACCAGCAGGTGGTTGTGCTCGTACAGCAGCAGCAGCAGCAGCAAACACCGTTATCACGGATCAAATTAGTTTCCCAAGCGGTGGTTTGTTTGGCGGCGCTGCAGTACTAAATGTCGCAAACGGAACATACATTAACTACGCAGCTACAGCGCTAGATGGTTTCTGGGGCGATCAAACAACTGCGGCTACCGATTTCCACTCGAAGCCAGATGCTGTTCAGCCTTCGTTGACCAGCGTCGGCAATCCTAATAGCGTTGGTGGTCCAACATCATTCGTGTTCAGCAATGGTCGAGTTATTACTTCGACTTGGGGCTTGAACGAAATTGTTACAGCCACAATTTCTGGCCGTATTGATGCGGTGAGTGCTTTATTTATGAGCGACTCCTTGCTAAATGAATACACAACAGAAACCGGCAATAACGCTGCATCCGAGTGGGTAATTACCTTCCCAACAAAGCGTTATTATGTCAACAACAGCGCGCCGCAATCGACTGGTGCTAATGACCCGTTCCCTCCTTTCACAAGCGCTTACCGCGGTCAAGCTTGCGAATCTTTGAATTTCCAATCCTGGAATCGTGAAGAGTTGACTTCATTCGCCGATTGCACAACGAATCCAAATGCTCCTGGTTGCGGATTCTCGCCGCCATTGCCAGATGCGCCACCAAGCGCTTTGTGCTTTGAAACAAACGTTCTTTCGTTCAATCAAGCTAACATTACGAATGAAGCAAACGGCACTTCAAGTCCTTCCAAAATCCTTGGTTCAAGACTCACGCGAAATATCACAACCCCGTCTTTGTCGGGTGCAACTGCAGCAGGTTGGACAGATATTAGTTTGGATCTTGATATTGCCCGTGGAAACGCTGTTCGTAAGACACGTCCTTCGACAGGTGCAGGTCACCAGTTCATAGGTTTGCCTGCGATTGGGTTCTGGGCGATTTCCATCGAAAACAATAATGCAACACCAGGCGTAAAAGGCTTTTACGGTGGCGCATACAACCACAAAAATGGCCGTCGTTGCGAAGCGACTGTTGGGGCCGTTGTTGGTTCTTGCTTCGTTAACTAAGATAAAATTTAGCTATTTTGGTTAAAAGATCCCGCTACGGCGGGATTTTTTTTGCGCTGATTTATGTGAAAGTAGTTAAATTATGGAATAATCCGCAAGAAAACTTAACGGAAGCAATTGCAGCCATTGACGTAGCCAAAATAACCCAGCTATTCTCCACCTTCTGAAACATGTGGCAACGTTTAAAAGTTTCGGCGTATAGCGCAGCCTGGTAGCGCGTCAGCTTTGGGAGCTGAATGTCGTGGGTTCAAATCCCCCTAC
>JAYVAQ010000151.1:0-2718 GCA_043750875.1 Rhodanobacteraceae bacterium | reverse complement strand
GAATTGCGTTCGTTATACTCAGCTGACTAATGCAATAAATTGAGCATATGAAAAAATCTGGACTGTACCTTTTGGCGCTTGTAATCGCCGCGATTGGCTTGGGCGGCATGTTTTAGAAATGGCGCGTGTTGAAATTCCCACTGGTTCCAAACCAGCAAGTGCAAGTTTGGACGGTGGAAGCTCGGGTAGAAGTGCAAAGCGACGGTGGCCCGAACACCATTTCTTTGCATGTGCCAAGTATGGCGAAAGGCGAAACACCGGGCTTTGCAATCGTTGGAGAAAACCTGATCTCGCGCGAATATTCGCACGACTATGGTGTTGATGCTGGCCGCGTGTCGGAATGGACGACCAGCACCAGCGTCAAGCGTAGGCAAGCGTTGTACTACCGTGCCGATGTGATTCGCGACAACCAAAACATCCCGCCGGATAAATCGAAGGCGAAAATGGCGGCGGCACCGGTGCTAGATGAGACCTCGCGCGCGGCGCTAGACACCATTTTTGAACGCGTGCAGAAAGGTTCGGCCGACACGATCGGCTTCGCGCGCGATTTTGTGCGCCGTTTTGCCGGCGAAGACCTGGGCGATGAAGCGCAAATTTTGATGCTTGATCGCAATACGCCGATTGAACGCGCGCGTTTTTTCGCCTCTGCGTTGAGCCTGCGCAACATTAGCGCCAGGGTCGCACAAGGCTTTCCGCTCGGGGACGAAGAGCCCAGCAAAACTTTAACGCCGTTTTTACAGGTGCATGACGGCACCGAATGGATCACAATCAATCTAGGAAACGGTGATCGCGGCTTTCCCGAAGATTTTTTTCTGTGGAGCAAATCCGATAAGCCGATCTTGAATGTATCCGCCGATTCCGACGCCAACGTTGAATTTGCCGCACTGCCCGATTTGTCTGACGCGCTCACTGTGGCCCAACGCCGCACCGACGTTCGCGACGGACGGCTATTGAACTATTCACTATTGTCCTTGCCCGCCAGTGTGCAGGCGAACTATAGATTGCTGCTGATGGTGCCAGTCGGCGCGTTTATTATGTTGCTGCTGCGCAACGTGATCGGGATTAAAACCTTCGGAACGTTTATGCCGGTGCTGATTGCGCTGGCCTTTGATAAAACCAAACTGCTCAGCGGCGTAATTCTATTTATCACCATCGTCGGCTTAGGCCTGTTGGTGCGGTTTTTTATGGAGAAAATTCGCCTGCTGTTGGTGCCGCGTTTGACGGCAGTGCTGATTTTGGTGGTGATGTTGATGGCGTTCGTTTCGATCCTAAGTAACCGCCTAGGCTATGACGTGGGCATGAGCGTGGCTTTGTTCCCGATTGTGATTATGGCGATGACCATTGAGCGCATGTGCGTGGCATGGGACGAACGCGGCCCAGGTTTTGCGATGCAACAGGGCTTTGGCTCGCTGGCCACCGCGTGCTTAGCGTATGTGGTGATGAGTTGGGAACCGCTCAAGCATTTGTTCTTCGTCTTCCCCGAGCTATTGCTGGTGTTGTTTGCCCTCACGTTGTTGGTCGGCCGCTATTCTGGCTATCGCTTGACCGAACTTCGGCGCTTTAAGAGTTTGGCGAAGTAACGATGCTGACGTCGGTACGTTTGCAGGGCTTCAAAAGCTTCACCGACGCCACGGTGAAGCTAGCGCCGCTGACGGTTTTGATTGGTGCGAATGGCAGCGGCAAGAGTAATTTTTTGGATGCGATGCAAATACTAAATCGCATGAGTCACAGCCAGGATCAAAACGAAAATCCCTTTGATGCACTTGCCGATGATCGATCCTTCTTGATTGACCCAAAGCCGTTTACGATAGAAGTTACCTTTTCAGACAACGAAAAATTTTGGTGTTCGTTTAATGATTTAGTTGTTGAACGCTTGGGCGCCGCACTGCACAGACTAAAAAACGCCAACTTTCTGAACTTGGTTCCTAGCAGATTGCGCCAATACGAACGTCACGTAAGCTCTGTCCAAATGGATGTAGATGGAACCGGTTTTGCTGGTGTGGTTGCAAAACTTTGTCAAAACGAGAGCACAAAAATAGGTTATCTAGACTGGTTAACAGAACTGCGTCCAGAACAAATTGTGGATGTTGAAGTGCGCGCAGGAGCCGCAAACGACTTAATGTTTGGACTCGTCGAAAAAAATCGTGGTTGGATGGCAGCACCCGCACTTTCAGATGGAACGTTGAGATTCGCGGCCTTAGTCGCAGCACTATTTCAACCCGTCAAACCCAAACTAATTTGCATCGAAGAAATCGAAAACGGCATGCATCCGGCACGGATGGCTTTGCTCGTCGACCTACTAAGAACCTTCACTCGCAATGGCGTTCAGGTAATTGTGACGACCCATGCTCCGTGGCTATTGAGTTGGCTCAACGAAGCCGAGCTTTCCGCAGTGCAATGGTTCTATCGCGACGATGAAGGCACAAGTTGTGTAAAAAGTTTGAGTGAGCATCCTTTTGCGATGAATGCACTTAAGCATGGCCGAATTGATGAATTGTTCGCAACGGGCTTCCTGGAACAAGCGCAGTGAGTCTAAATGTATTAGTCGTACTTGAGGATTCGCATCTTGACAAATTTATTGCCATTCCGATTGTGGAGCGCATCTTTCGTGACTTGGGAGAGCCGAACGCGCGCGTTTTACCTTTGGAATAGCGATAAATTTGTCGAGATGCGAATCCTCAAGTACAACCAATACATTTAAGCTCACTGCGCTTGTTC
>JAYVAQ010000150.1:0-4486 GCA_043750875.1 Rhodanobacteraceae bacterium | reverse complement strand
GCGATATACGCCATTAAGGATGCCCGCATTCACGACGGTGGCAAAAAGCACCGAAGCGCTGCCTGCGGTAATGCGCAAACTAGAGGCGCTGCCCAAATTGGTGATACCGGTGCTGATATTGATCCAGCTAGCACCCAGATCGTCACTGCGCAAAAATTTTGGCGTGGTGCCGCGCACACCAATCACGAGTCGATTTGGACTCAACCGAGATTCGCTTAAAGTATCGATGCCGCCTGTAGGCAAACCATTGGTGCCTGAGATCAAGGTCCAATTTGCACCGGTGTCGACACTACGATACAGGCCACCCGTGAAGGATGCGGCAAATAAAGTACTTCCACGTGCCACCACAGATATTAACTTTTGCCCGAGCAAAGTCGCACCGCCGAGCTGGCTCCAGGTGGAGCCGCCATTTGTACTGCGATACACGCCGATTTCATCATCGCCACGTTGGGCAAAATTACTCCTGCGACCGGTGCCCACAAGAATTGTTTGGCTAGTGGCGTCGGTCGGGTCAAATACCACCGAACCGATCGATTGCGAAGGCAAGAAATCGGTAAGCGGTGTCCAAGTCGGACGCGCCGCCGTAGCATTGTTGGTGCGCCATACGCCGCCATTAATCGCGCCAATGTAAAGGATGTCGGCGTTCGTTGGGTGTGGCGCAATTGAATTTATTGCACCACACGCTTCATTGTCTGGCATACGCACTTGCCCAGAGCGCGTTGGTGCTGGGCCGCGTGAGGTCCAAATTCCGCCGGCATTCACGACGCGTGACGGTGCAAGTTCGCTCAGATGGGGCGGGGATTTTTGGACTCGATATTCGGCTGGGTCTAGGGGTTCAGCGTCTGATTCAGCCCGCTTGGCGTTGGTCTCGGGCACGATTTGAACAATTTGGGCAAAAGCCAGCTGACTTAAACCCAGCAACATTAAAATCCAGCAGAGATTTCTAAGCGTTTTCATCGTTTTCCCCTCAGTAGTTTTAATTTAAATTTTTCAGCAAGCGCGTCGATATGGCTCATTTTCTCACCGCCAACTTCAGCCAATTACTAGCAAACAGCACATCGGTGCGCGCGGTGCTAGTGGCTATGTGTAGCTCTTCGGCAATTTCTTCCAGCGTGTAGCCCATCACTTTGGCGAGGAAAATGGCGGCGCTTTGGCGTGGATGCTCGCTGCGCAGCTGGGCCATTGCGTGTTGAATGCCAAGGCTTCGGGTGTCGGCGGGGTTGCTGGGTTCGGGCGGCGCTGGCGCTTGCGGCGCGCTGTGCCGTTGATTGGCGCGGTAGCGGTCTTTTAGCAAGCTTTGCATGGCGCTGACCGCGTAGCCGAAAAAGTGTTCGCGGCTCTCGAACTGCTTTTTCAAGGGTTGATCGGGGGTGCCGAGCAGTTTGAGCCAGGCCTCTTGCACCAAAACCTCAGGCGATGGGTCATGGCCGGGTACTGGATTACTGCGCAGCGCTTGCGCTGCCGCCCGTCGCAGGGACGGCTGCATGGCTTTGGCGAGCTTATCGGCGGCAAGTTTGTCACCCTTAGCCCAACGTTCCAGCAGCTGGGTTATCGGGACATCTTTGATCGGTTTAAGGTCGATATCTGCCACACAATGCTCCGTCGACTGCTGAAAATTCAGCCGTTTGAGTCATTTAATCAGAGCTATCGTGCTGCCAGAAGGTCAATCGCTGCGTTTAGAAATATTTGCAGTGCGTTGGCGTTTTATTTTTGCCGGTGCCTTGTGTAACCGACCAGCATGCCGTTAGCGTTGCGCTAACTGAGCTGGAATTGGAGCATAGACCCATGAGCATTGACCGCGCTACCGATACCGTCGCCCGACTTTTCGGCGAGCTAGAAGCGCTGCGAGATGACGAGCGCACGGCTGCGCTCAGCAAGGTGCGGGAATCGCACCCTAAACTTACTTTGCAGCTGCGCCAGTTGCTAGACGTGCTGGCGCTGCCCAGCGTGGGGATAAGCGGCTATCTTGCCGGAGATGCGGCGTCGGCTGAGGCACCCACCGAGGCGGCAGCACTGCCAGCGGGCATGCGGATTGGCTGTTACGAGATTGTCGACGAGCTAGGGCGTGGCGGCATGGGCGTGGTGTATCGGGGCCGTCGTGTGGATGGCATCATCGAGCAAGAGGTCGCCATTAAGATCGCCCGGCTAGCCGCAGGCACTGCGGCATTTGGCTTACAGCGTGAGGCGGCGCTGGTATCGACCTTGCGCCACCCAGGAATTGCGCAGTTTCATGGTGTCGAGGCACTCGCCGACGGCAGGCTGGCGCTGGTCATGGAATTAGTGCGCGGTACCACCGCTGACCTTTGGTGTACACAAGCCAAGCCAAGCCTGAGTCAGCTGCTTGCCGTTTTGCTGCAAGTCGCCCAATCCGCGCAGTTTGCGCATGACCGACGGGTTACCCACGGCGATATCAAGCCCGCCAATGTCTTGGTAAACCCCGAAGGGCAGGTGCGGCTGCTGGATTTTGGTATTGCCGTGCTGATGGGGGAAGCCGATGCGGCACATGCGCTCGGGGTATCGGGTAAATACTCGGCCCCGGAAATTCTTGCACAAGGACAAATCAACTTAAGCTCGGACGTTTTTTCCCTTGGGGTCATGGGCGGCGAGCTATTGGCCATGCTGAAAAATCAGTCGGGCCAAAATCAGCATGGCCGCTATTCCCGATTTCGTGACCTAGAGTTGGTATTGCAACGTGCCGCACAGGTTGACCCGACCAAGCGGCACACCGACATGGGGGCGCTGATTAGTGATTTTAACTCGATTACCGAGGCGGGCCCGGTCAGTCCGCGCAACACTGAGCGTGGCTATCGCGCGTTACGCTTGCTGCAACGGCGCCCGGCGCTGATGTCGATGGCCGCGCTGCTGGTACTGAGCTTACTCGCCGGGGTGATTGGCATTGGCTTGGCAAACCGGAACACCCAGCAACGCGCCGATGCGCTGGAAAAGGTCGCGCAATTTCAGGCCAGTCAGCTGTCTGATATCGACCCAGGCACGATGGGCATGGCGCTGCGCAGCAGCTTACTTGCCAAGCGGCGCGAGGTTCTGGAACGTAGCGAGAGTGCTGCGCAGGGTGTTGGCGCGCAGAGTACAGGCGCGCAGGGTGTTGCTGAGCAAAGCACCGCCGAACAAAACACTGCCAAACAGCTGGCAAACTTTGAGCAAGGGCTGGACGGGATCAATTTTACCGATGTCGCGCTGCAATCCTTGCAGGTGCATATTTTTGATCGCGCCTTGCTGGCTATTGAGGCGCAATTTGCGCAGCAATTGCCACTCAAAGCGCGATTGCTACAATCGGTTGCCGATTCTTTGCGTGCGCTGGGGCTTTTTGAGCGTGCCATGCAGCCGCAACAGCAGGCTTGGCAGATCCGCGCTGCGGTATTGGGAGCGGAGCACCGCGATACTTTGGCTTCGCGCAACAGCCTGGGAGATTTACTGATTGCGCGCGGTGAACTTGCTGAGGCGGAACTTATACTGCGCGAGGTGCTGGCAGCGCGCCGACAGACTTTGGGGATGGATCACCCAGATACTTTGTATTCTATGATGTCGTTGAGTATGGCGCTTCGCCTGCGAGACAACTGGGTGGAGGCACAACCGCTGATCCGCGACACGCTGGAGAGGTGCAGACGAGTGTATGGCGTCGCTGGCAGAAAGTCGTTTGAGGCTATGCAGGAACTCATTAACTTACTGCAATCGAACGACCAATTACCTGAGGCAGAAATTCATGCGCGAGAGCTTGTCGAGCTGGGACGTCGCGAATTTGGTGTTGCTGATCCGATCACTCTTGCTTATGCAAGTACGCTGGGCGGCGTGCTCATGGCGCGTGAACGATTTGCCGAGGCACGTCCGCTGCTGACGAACACCCTGCAAGCGCATCGTCAATTATTTGGCGACGAACATGCGGCAACCCTCGCGTCGATCAGTGATCTCTGTTCGTTGAATTTGGGGCAAGACCACCTTATTGATGCCGAGCCTTTATGCCAGGAGGCGTACGACACGTCCCGGCGCATTCTGGGGAAAGCCCATGCGCGGACCCTAAGTGCTCTGAACGGTGTCGCCGTTTTGCATTATCGGCTAGGAAACAAAGATCAGGCGATAACGGAATACATGGAAGTGGCGAACATTAATGAATCCAGCCAAGGTCCACTGCATATTGATACGCTGACGCAGATGATTAATTTGGGGAATATGCTTAGGATGCTCGAACGCTACCCGGAATCGGAACGAGTGCTTGCCGACGCCGTCAAGCGCACCCATGTTGGACTAACCAAAGGTCATCGAACTATAGGGTTCGCGCTGATGAGCCATGCGCGCACTTTGAGTAGAATAGGGAAATTCTCTGCAGCGGAAACAGAAATGTTCGAGGCCTACCCAATTGTCTCGGCCGCCGCCGGACCCGACGCGAGAATGACCTTGGAGACGATCAAAGCATTTGCCGTGATCTATGATCGTTGGGAATTAGCGGAACCCAATCAAGGCTATGCCGCCA
>JAYVAQ010000149.1:0-6415 GCA_043750875.1 Rhodanobacteraceae bacterium | reverse complement strand
CAACACAGCCACGGTTTCACGCAAGCGGGCTGGGATATTGCCCCCGCGACACCCTTAGGAACGCTGGTGTTCGTGCATGGCAATCCTAGCTCTAAGTTTTTATTTCGCCATTTAATTGCCGCAGCGTCACTAGATTACCGCTGTATCGCGGTGGACCATATTGGCATGGGCGATTCGGATAAGCCGGATGCCGGTGCGTACGATTTCCATTTTGAGCAGCGCGTGGATGACTTGGAAAATTTTCTCGACGCCCGCGGTGTGGTGGGCAAAATCGCACTGGTGATGCACGATTGGGGCGGTGTGATCGGTATGCGCTACGCTCAGCGCCATCCTGAGCGTATTGCGCGCCTAGTCATCAGCAATACCGCCGCATTTCCATTACTCGCTGGCAAGAAGCTGCCGAAGGAAATTGCTTTTGTACGCAACACCTGGCTGGGCGGTTTTTTATGCAAATACATGAACGCCTTTCAGCGCGGCGCGGTTTGGCGGGGTGTGGTGGGCAAAATGGCACCGGAAATTGCCAAAGGCTATTTAGGCGCGCACCCGAATGCACACGACTGTGAGGCGATTTTACGCTTTGTGCGCGATATTCCGCTCAAACCTAGCGAACGTGGCTACGACAAATTAGTCAGCTTGGAAAAATTCCTGCCCAGCTTGGCGCACTTGCCAATTCTTTTGCCTTGGGGCTTGCAAGACTTTGTCTTCGACAAAGACTACCTCGCCGCGTTTCAACGCTTTTATCCGAACGCGGAAACCCATGCTTATGCGGACGCGGGCCATTGGTTGACCGAAGATGCACATGCGCGCATGGTGCCTAGTTTGCTCGAATTTTTGCGGCGCACGGATTCGGTTTGAGGCGAAGCTCGATTCAAATTTCCGCAATATTTTTTTTACCGGTCAATAACATCAATAGCCGATCTAAGCCGACGGCAACGCCCGCGCAGCTCGGCAAGCCCATGGCTAAGGCATCGAGCAATTCCTGATCCACTTTTACCTCCGGCATGCCGCCTTCAGCGCGCAGCGCGCAGTCGCGGGTAAAACGCCCGGCTTGTTCGGCGGCATCGGTCAGTTCGAAGTAGCCATTCGCGAGTTCAAACCCGCCGAAGAAGAGCTCAAAACGTCGCGCAGTTCTGTTGTCACTATTAAGCTGTGCCAGCGCCGCTTGGCTGGCCGGAAAGTCGTAAATGAAGCTCAGTTGATTCGGCGGAAGTAGCGCTTCAAGCTGATGTGTGCGAATCAAATCCAAGCAGTCATCGCGGCTAAATTGCGTGCCAGTCGGTTCAATTACCCCCAACTCGGCAACGCGTGCTCGTAATTCAGCAATCGCAATCGTCAACGGGTTAAAGCCCAGATCCCGCTCAAACCAGGCGCAATAGCTTAGCCTGACATTGGACGGTAGGTTCTTGTCAAAACCGCTAAAAATGGCGGTCATCAGACTGATCAAGTCATCAATCAACGCGAACTCGTCCATGCCTAGGCGATAAAATTCCAACATCGTGAATTCTGGGCGATGGCGCGTGGACACCTCGCCACGTCTAAACACTTTGGCAATCTCAAAAATATCGCCCGAGCCCGCACTCAGCAGCCGCTTGTGAAAAAACTCCGGCGAAGTACGCAGCCAACGCGGCTCGCCGTTCGCATCTGTCGTTACGAAACTATCAATCGCAGGATCAGTGTTGCCGCTGCCTGCGATGACGGGTGTTTCCACCTCATGCACGCCGCGCAGAGCAAAATATTCGCGAACGAGGCGATACAGTTTGAAGCGCGCGCGCATCGCTGACATGATTGATAGCAACATCAGTTTTGCTACCAGCCGCCACCCGCATCAAAAGCGTTTTGATGCCAGTCTATATCTTGCATACTCATACTCATTACATCGAAACGCAGCACCCGTTGTGCGTCTTTGGGGTGCGTCAACAAATAATATTTGACGGCTTTGATAAAACGCTTGCGTTTGGTGTCACCGACGGTACTTAAGCCATCGACGAAACTACCGGCAGAGCGAAAACGCACTTCGACGAACACCAAGGTGTCTTGCTGGGCCATAATTAAATCAATCTCTCCAACTTTGGCGGTGTAATTGCGCACCACCAATGTCAGCCCAGCGCTTTGCAAATGCGCAAGCGCCCGACTTTCATGCTGCTGGCCGATATCGCGCGCGTTTTGCACGTTAGTTTGTATCCGTGGCGGAATCAGGTTTTTGCCCCATATATAGATTTGCATCCGCGCCTGCGCCGCGAATAACTACCGGCACGCCCGCTCGCATCACTGCCCAACTAGGTTTGCGGCGCACACTACCGTTTTGATCCACACTCAAAAGGCCCGTGGCACCCGCTATTGCGGTATCAGGATTGCTTTCAAGCCAGCTCAAATGGGTCAACGTTCGATACGCATCTATGCCAAACGCGACCAAACGCGCGCCAGCACCGACGGTACTGTTCAAGCTGCGGATGCTCTCGCGCGGCGGCACATCGTCGCCAACGGTGGTATTCAATAGCCAAGGCGCATCGCAAAATTCCAGACCGTTCAAATCGCGATCTAATTCGGCGTCTGGGCTGCCAGCATAAATATTACTGGTGGCAATAATCGGCCAGTCCTCAGCATCAAACGCACGTAATTGCGGCAGTAGTAGCCGCCCCTGGGGTGGCTTAGCTGCTAAGAAAATGCCTTCTAAATCGTAGCGTCGTGAGGCTTGCGCAGTAAATGGAATACCGACAATGCCGCGCACCAATTGCGCGCGCGCTTGGCTTTCGGTCACGCCCATCGCGCTTAAAATTGCGGCGGAATTATCGGTGCCGGTAATTGAGAAAAACGCACGCTCGCCGATTTCGCCGCCCAATGCGGTAAAGCGCACCTCGAAAGCCTCCGCAGCGCGACGACCGAATTCATCGTCAGGTACCAACACCGCCACCCGCTTCAAGCCTTTTTCCGCCATGTGCTCGGCCGCAGCAACTGCCTCTTCTTCCGGCAACAGCGCGAATTGCAAGCTACCTTTGGGCGGCAATGTTGGCGACTCGGCAAAGTTCAATGCCAAGGTAGGCAAAATCGCGTCATTAGACTGAAAAATAGCGGTGACTTGATCGCGCTGCAGTGGGCCAATGACATGATCAAAGCCGTCGGCTACCGCTTTGTCATAAGCGGCTTTGCCGCTAGCGGCGGTTAGACCGCTGTCGATAATCGTCAATTCCGGCCGACTTTCGGATGTGTCCGAGAAATATGCGGCAAAAATACCATCTTGTACCGCACGCGCCGCTGGCGCAATGGGCCCGCTACCGGGTAAAAGCAAGGCAATTCTGCGGATGTTTTCGCGCGTCGCATCGCTCAAGTTGCTGGTTCTGGATGCTGCAGGTGCCGCGGTGACTGAATCGGTGTAGGAACTACCGCTGCCTTCACGCGGCGTGGCACCAAGTGCCGCCAAAAATGGAAACAGCGGGCTGGTGCGCGCCGTGGCTCGCATCAAATTCCTGCGCTCGTCGCTGGAAAGCTTGTCCAAAAGCGCGCGTAAATCATGCTCATTCGCGGCACGTTCCACTGGGTCCAACAGGCTGTTCAAGGCCGCACGTTCACCGGCGGCATCGGCAAAGTCCGAATTTTTCTCGAACGCCTGAGCGCGCAGCTCAAAGTAAGCGGCCGCAAGCTCGGGTGGCAATTTTTGCGGGTCGGCCACTAATAAGTTTAGTGCACCATCGGCATCACCTTGGTTAAGCAAAATCTCGGCGTCCAGCAGGTCAAACTGCACGGATTGGTTGTTTGACAAACTTGTGCGGTCGATTGCTTTGAGCGACGTCTGAACATTGTTGAAATCGCCCTCTTCGCGCCAAGCATCAGCACTCAATAGTTGATAACGCGCGCGTTGGTCGCGATTTTTGCGTGCCAAACGCTGATAAGCCAGCGCCGCATCGCGAAATTGGCCGTTATCCATTAGCGTTTTTGCACCCGACTCATCAACCGATGGCCCGAGTAAAGGCATACTCCCACAACCTGCCAGGGTCACCACCACGAGCGCGGCGAGCGTGCAGGCGCGCGCATTTTTTACCAAACATGATTTGGCGACACTGTATTTGGCCAGGCCGCTGTTGGCGGCACTGCATTTAGCCAAGCCGCTTTTGCCGACGCTGGAATTTAGGACTATCCGCATGAATTCAACTCAACAATCTTGTGAAACAGCGCCAGATCATACAGCGCAAACCGTTGCTGGCACGCCTACGCTCTACGTTGTTGCCACGCCTATCGGGCATTTGCATGACATCTCACCACGTGCACTGGAGGTTTTACGCAGCGCGCATGAAATTTTGTGCGAGGACACCCGCACCTCAAATGTTCTTTTGCGGCATTACGGAATCAACGCAAAGTTAAGTGCGTTGCATGACTACAATGAAACCCAGAAAACTCAGGCGATTTTGCAAAAATTAGCGGCTGGGCAAACATTGGCGTTGATCAGTGACGCCGGTACGCCGTTAATTAGCGATCCGGGCTACATTTTAGTGGCCGCCGCGCGCGCCGCTGGATTTAATATCTGTGCCATCCCAGGCCCTTGTGCACTGATTGCCGCACTTAGCATCTGTGGCCTGCCGTGCGAGCGATTTTGCTTTGAAGGTTTTTTACCGGCGAACAACAAAGGCCGACGGGACAAGTTAACTGCGTTACAAGATGAGCCGCGTACGCTCGTATTTTATGAGTCAACGCATCGCATAACTGAGATGCTGGCTGATGTTGTTTCGGTTTTCGGCGCAGATCGTCAAATTTCGGTTGTGAAAGAGATCACCAAGCATTTCGAAAATGCATTTACCGGCTCCGCGTCGTCGATTGCTCAGAAAATCGCCAGCGATAGCAACCTGCAACGCGGTGAATTCGTGGTCATTATTCAAGGCGCACCTGAAAAAAGCGGCGCTGAAATTGAAGCACGGCGCGCCTTCGCCATACTCAGCGAATCAATGTCCAAGAGCCAAGCGGCAAAATTGGCAGCAAAATTGACAGGCATTGGCCGACGACTGATTTACGCCGGGGCAGATGAATGACGACGGCGTTGCACATCTTGTGAAATTTACGCCTAACTTATTGCCGAACACCTAGATTTCGCAACAATACGTTTCTTTTTTTAAAAAACGTTTTACAATCGCAGCTCAAATTATGAAATTCGAGAGAAAATGCGATGAAAAAATGGATAGCAGTAGCGCTTGCGCTAGCAATCAGCATGACCGTTTTCGCGAAGCAGCCGATTCGTACGGTGTTCAATACCTTCGCCAACGCAGAAATCGTCATCGAGTCCGATGGCCGCGTCAGTGACGTGAAATTTGTCGGGCCAAAACTTGGCAGCGCTCTCGAGTCGTTGTTAGCAGCAAAGATCAAAGCGCCTAGTTTGTTTCAGGTCGGACGGCTAAATGGCAAGCCTGCGCGCACCCATTCGCTCGTGACGCTGCAGTTGCGCGCTGAAAGTGATCTCAAAAACAAGCAAACTTTGTTTTCACTACACAATATTTCGGTGTCAACAATGATGTTGCCTAACAACCGAAACCGTTTGGCGTACCCAGAAAATATGCTACGAAATCTGCGTGAGGCAGATGTTTTAGTAAAAGTTAGTTACGACGCGAACGGCGAAGTCACAAGCGCGCATGTGGATGAATCCAGGGCCAAAGTACATGCTGATTTCGAGCGCTCGGCACTGCGATTTGCGCGCAAACTGAGGTTTTTCGTCGAAAAAGTCGGCGGCGTAGCTCAGGGCGGCAGCGCATTTATTCCAGTGAACTATAAAATTGCAGGGATTAGCTACATGGAAAACTATACTTTTACCTTGCCATCCGGCGCGCGCTTAAATATGCAGCCAGGTGAGCCGGAATCAGATGTAGTGTCGACAGAAATGAATGCATCACTGACCAAGCCATTTGTTCCGCAAGCTTTGACCGGTGGTTAACTTAAGCCAAGTTCAAACTTGATTCTTCAAGGCATGCTCAGGGCATACCTAAGCGCGCCAAAAACGCAATCATATCCTCAGGCGGGGCAGGGCGGCCGATGTACCAACCCTGCACATATTCCACGCCTAAGCCGCGCAATTTTCCTGCTTGCTCGCGCGTTTCTACGCCTTCGGCAATCACTTTTGCGCCAATGGCATGAATCATATTGACGATGCCGCGCACTAACTCGAAGCAGCGCTCAGAGGTCATCATCTGGCGGGTGAAGGCCTGATCGAGCTTGACGTTGTCGAATTCCAACTCGTGCAAATGCCCCAAATTCGATAGCCCCGTGCCAAAATCGTCCAGACTGATGCGTATCCCCAAAGTATGGCAACGATCAATGAGCGCGCGCACCAGATCGTAATCCAGCGTCAAACTTTCGGTGATTTCCAGCTCCAAGCGTTTTGGGTCAATGCCCGTTGCACGCGCTTGTTTTTCAATCAGTTCGGCAAAGTCCGGCACCG
>JAYVAQ010000148.1:0-3734 GCA_043750875.1 Rhodanobacteraceae bacterium | reverse complement strand
GCAGGCTAATCGCGTCCGGTGTGGTGCGGATATCTGCTTGCGCTACTTTGTCAGCCGTCGCCGCACTGGCAGCCGCGCCCTCAAGCCGCACGCCCAGCGTGCCGATGCTGCCGCAAGCTAATCCCAAGAGCTTCAGCGCATCAGCCAGCAATAGCGTGGTCGAGGTCTTACCGTTCGTGCCTGTGACGCCAACAATACGCAGCCCATCACCAGGTAAGTCGTAAAGCTTTGCCGCGATATCGCCCAGATGCGCGCGCAAATTTTCCACTGCAACGGCCGGGATTGTCAGTGCCGCTGGCACACTTACACCTGCTGCAGGCTGCCAAATGACCACAGCGGCACCCGCAGCCTGCGCTTGCAGCGCAAATGCCATGCCGTGTTGAGTTGCACCGGGTAAGGCGACAAAACCGCTTCCGGACTTTACTTCGCGACTATCTAGCGTAAGCGCCGTCAGCATCAGCTCCGGCACGGCTATTGTGCCTTCCGGCAATAAATCCGAAAGCCGATGTGCACGCATTGACGCAGCGCCAGTCATCGCAGCCCCACTCATCGCAGCACCGGATCAGCGACCGCTTCGGCGGTGGCGTCCAACATTTCTGGCGTGATTTGATCAATCACACCGATACTCATCGGTGCGTCGGGCGTGACGTTGAGTAGGCGCAATGCGCCGCGCGTCACCTTGGAAAATACCGGCGCGGAAATTGCGCCGCCAGTGAAGGCGTGGCCCAAGGGGTCATTAATCACCACAACGCAGGCAATGCGCGGATTGCTGGCCGGTGCTAGGCCGGCAAAGGTTCCCACGTATCTGGCTTGATAGCCTTGCGCACTGGCCTTGCGTGCGGTACCGGTTTTGCCAGCAATACGGTAATTGCTGACCCGCGCCATCTGGCCGGTGCCTTGCGAGGAGGTGACGCTTTCCAGCATTACCAAAAGATCTGCCGCGACGCTGGGGTCAATAACTGCAGCGTCCGGATTGTTTGAACCTTTGACAAAGCTAGGCGCACGCATACGGCCATGGTTGCCAATCGCGGCATAGGCGGCCGCGATTTGCAACGGCGTTACCGACAGGCCATAGCCATAGCCGATGGTTGCTTTTTCGGTTTCGCGCCAACGACTGGCGTCCGGCAAATAGCCCGGCGACTCGCCGGGAAATCCAGAACCGCTGACTTGAGCAAAGCCAAATCGCCGCAGGGCATCAGACAGCTGATCACTGGAAAGTTGCAAGGCGATCTTTGCCGCACCGACGTTAGAGCTGTGCATCAGCACGCCACTGACGTCGGTTAGGCCATAATTGTGCGTGTCACCAATATTGTAATTCGCAAGCTGCATGCGGCCTGGGCTGGTATCGATGGGCATCGTCGGCGTAAATTGCCCACTTTCCAGCGCTGCGGCAATGGTAAAGGTTTTCATCACCGAACCAGGCTCATAAACATCCGTGACCGCGCGATTACGTAAGTTTGAGCCGGCATCGCGAATGTGCGCGTTCGGGTTGTAGCTGGGCTGATTCACCATCGCTAGGATTTCGCCCGTCGGTACGTCGATCATCACCAGCGAGCCGGAGCTGGCGTTGAGCTCAAGCACCGCGCTTTTTAACTCCCGATACGCTAAGTATTGAATGCGACGGTCAATCGAGAGCACCAAGTCTTGCCCAGGTTCCGCAGTTTTAAGCTCAGCAACGTCGGCGATGCGCTGGCCTTTGCGATCTTGCATGACGCGCTTTTTGCCCGGTTTTCCCTGCAACCAATTGTTGAACGCAAGCTCCGCACCCTCTTGGCCGTTATCGTCAATATTGGTAAAGCCCAGCACATGCGCAACCACTTCCCCGGCCGGATAGAAGCGGCGAAATTCGCGCTGCGCATACACGCCGGGTAAATCGAGCGCGAGCACTGCCTCTGCCGATTGCGGGCTCATTTGCCGCTTTAGATAGACAAATTCGCGGTCAGAAAATTGCGTTACTCGCTGGCGCAGCGAATCGACGGGTACACCCAATTTGCTGGCAAGCAAGGTCAGACGATCGCTCTGTTCTAGCAATTCCTTTGGATTCGCCCAAATAGAAACTACCGGCGTCGAAATGGCCAGCGGTTCGCCGTTGCGATCCAAAATGGCACCGCGATAAGCGGGCACCGGCACTTCACGCAGATAGCGTTTGTCGCCTTGAGATTGATAAAACTCTTTGCGTATCACTTGAATGTCGAGCGCGCGCGCCAACAAACCGCCCGCGCCAAGACACAGTAGGCCAAGCAGCCAATGCAGCCGACGGCTCAGATCAACCGGGCGCGCGCGCGTTTTGATCATTGCTTGATCACCACGACTTTGGTTTGTTCCGGGAAATCTAAGCCGAGTCGATCGCGTGCAATTTGCTCGATCCGCGAGTTTTCGCTCCAGGTGGCCTGCTCAAGCTGCAGGCGGCCCCATTCGATTTGTTGCTCATCATGCTGGGTGCTCAGCGCTTCAAGCTGCTGAAAAAGCGTACGTGCTTGGTGTCTGGAATAGACCAACATCATGCCGCTCGCAATCGTTGCCAGCAAAAGTACCATCGCGGTGAAGCGTGAGCCATCAAAGCCCGTCAGTGCCGAGCCAGTTTGCGGGGCAGCAATGGGCTTGGCAACCGCTTTAGGCTGGGGCTGCGTGTATTGCGCAAGCGCATTGTTGGCGCTGGCCATGGAATTAACGATCACCGCAGCTTCTCCACAACCCGCAGCACTGCAGAACGCGAACGTGGGTTTGTATGGCATTCCGCTTCGCTTGCTTTGTCTTTGCTAATCAGGCGCGCACTGGCGACGAAATTACTGGCACCCATAAAGTCACGACGGGATGCCGCCGGCGCTTTGGCACGTTCGTTAAAAAAATCTTTGACCATGCGATCTTCCAGTGAATGGAAACTAATGACGCACATGCGTCCGCCAATTTTTAAAAGATTGAATGCTGCCTGCAAGCCGGATTGGAGTGATTCCAGCTCCGCATTCACTGCCATTCGTATCGCTTGAAACACTTGAGTAGCAGGGTGACGGCCGGGTTTGCCACGGCCTTTTACATCGCTGACTAAGCTGGCAAGTTGACTGGTGCGCGTCAAAGTGCCGCGCACGGACATGATCGCAGCGGCGATTTTCTTTGCCTGCGGCTCTTCACCGTACTCGCGCAGTACGCGAAGTAACTCAACTTCGGAGACGTCGTTTAGGTATTGCGCCGCACTAGGTTCGCGCGATTGATCCATGCGCATATCGAGCGGGCCATCGTGCATGAAACTAAAACCGCGCTCGGCCTGATCGAGCTGCGGCGAGGACACGCCCAAGTCCAAAAGTATGCCATCGACTGATGCCAACGCAACGCCCTGCAATCGCTCCAGATCAGAGAAATTGGCATGTCGCACCTGCACCCGCGCGTCCGCCTCGCTCAAGCTTTTCGCGGACGCAATCGCGGCGTCATCGCGATCAACGGCGATAAGTCGCCCATTGTTGGAAAGTGCCGCCAAAATGCCGTGGCTGTGCCCGCCTCGGCCGAAGGTGGCATCAATGTAGCAGCCATCCGGATTTAGCTTTAGGCCGCGTAACACCGCGTCCAGTAAAACCGGCAAATGCTCACGTTTGAGGGCAGTATTTTTGTGCATAGCTCAAAAATTCAACTCAAGCATTTCTGCGGTCACTTGCGCTTCTGCAATCGGCTGCAGCAAGCGCGCGCTGTGCGTCGCTTCATTCCAAAGCTCAAATTTTTCGCCGATGCCCATCAAGATGGCG
>JAYVAQ010000147.1:0-10112 GCA_043750875.1 Rhodanobacteraceae bacterium | reverse complement strand
TTAGATTACTTTCGCCATCTACCTCTTAATGAGTCGGTTATGCGTACGTTTATTTTCGCACTAATATTCAGCACTTGCGTCACTTCAATTCAATGCGTGAACGCTGCTTCAAATAGCGCGCCCGCAGCCAGTTCAGCACCAGCCATCGTCGATGCAAAAGCATTCATTGCTGAGATCGATAATTCGATCCGATTAGCACGCTCGGGCGAGTACGGCCGTATGACACCTGGAAGACTTGCGCGTATGTCCTCAGCGCGGAATAAAATTGTCGCGTTGCTAAAAGACCATGCAAGCGCGACCGACTTAGAAGATGAAGACCGCGTAGAAGTATATAACCAGCAAGAAATCATACTGTCAGCAATGCGCAGTGCCGACAAAGATCGGATTGTTTGTAAGCGTGTCGCAGCCATTGGCACACGGCTGGCACAAACGGAATGTATGACCGTTGGTCAGCGCGAAGCCCGCGCGAAGCGCGCGCGCGAAGATGTCGACAACATGAGGCGTAACCTCTGTTTTCCTGGCGAAGGCAGCGCCTGCACCACCAAATAGATTCAAGCAACAGCATAAATTTTGCATTTGCAAATTAATCGTGACCAAAATCAGTAACAATTTACGTGCATTTGATTGCGCTCTAGCGTTAAACTTTCGCTAAGTCGCGGTTTTTTGTACGCGCTGTCCTCAAACAAAGCATAAGGATTCAAAAACAATGTTGAAACAAAATGAACTGGTGCACTCGATTCGAGTTGCCCTTGTCTTGGGTTTGGCTGGCTCGGTTTCGATGCCTGTGATGGCGCAGGATGACGCAGCAGAACTAGATGCAGTCGTGATTACAGGATCACGAATTCGCCAAGTTGACGCTGAAACCGCGCAACCTGTGCAGACAATTACCCGCGCTGAAATTGAAAAGCAAGGTTTCCAATCCGTCGCTGACATTCTTCAGAACACCTCAGCTGCTGGCTCTCCTACGATCAGCCGCGCTCAACCATTGTCCGCCGGTGAAGCGGTGGGTGGTTCCTATTTGGATTTAAGAAATCTAGGTGCGCAACGCACATTGATTTTAGTAAATGGTAAGCGTTTAGGTATCACCACAGGCGGTTTGCAAGATATTTCAACCATCCCAGCTGCCCTGGTTGAACGCGTTGAAATTCTTAAAGATGGCGCCTCTGCTGTTTACGGCTCCGATGCAATCGCAGGTGTCGTCAACATTATTACCCGTAAAGGCTTTTCAGGCGCACAAGCGAGTGCGTATGTTGGTCAGTTTAGTCAAGGTGATGGCGAGATTAAAAAAGCCGACGGCGTTTTGGGCGTTGCTGGCGAGAAAGGCTCGATTACTTTTGGTCTTGAATACACCAAAGAAGACGAAGTCATGGCGTCTGACCGCTTGTTTAGTCGATTCCCCACAGGCCCGTTACACACAGATTTAGGCTGGACACCAGTCGGGCAGTTTGGTGGTTTTGTTGGCGCGGTCGGTGGTGGCACGGGCACAACCCGATTGGTGTTGCGTCCCGGTGGCAACCCGCGCGTTATCGGTGATTACGTTGCACAGAACACAACAGGTTTAGTCAATGGCGTAGTCGTTGGTCAAGTCAGCAACACGCTAGAGCAAACATCGCTGAGAAGCCCAATTGAGCAACGCTCCTTGTTCTTAAACATGGATTATGAGTTGTCCGATACGGTTCGATTGGTTTCTGATGTGATGTACACAAATCGTTTGGCTTCGCGACAAATTGCTGGCTTCCCACTGCAAGCTGCAGCCAGCGGCACGCCAATGTCGATTGATAGTTATTTCAACCCAGTCGGCAATCAGAGCGGTTTTGCTACCCCGCGCGCTATCACCAATTGGTGGCGTCGTGGTTGGGAAGTTCCCCGCGTGTCTGATAGTGAACTGAACACGTTCCGAGTTACGGCCGCTGTGGAAGGTAGTTTTGATTTTGCTGATCGTGCCTTCTTCTGGGACGTCGGCGTGATGTACAACAACAACAGTTTGGTGCAAGAAACGTTTGGCAACTTCAACTTGACAAACGTCAGGTTGGCGGTCGGTCCATCCTTTTTCAATGCTGCAACCGGTAGAGTTCAATGCGGCACAGCCGCAGCGCCAATTGCATTTGGTTCGGGGCAAAATTCTTGCGTACCATTTAACCCGTATTTGCCGTTTGGGACAACGGGCGATGGTGGCTTGACCGGCAACGCATTGCTTCAGCAGTTTTTATTCCAAGCTGAACATGCCACCGGTGAAACGGCGACTAAGTTAGCGTCCGCAAATCTCACTGGTTCGATTATGGAATTGCCAGCCGGCGAACTCGGGTTCGCTGCAGGCATTGAGCGTCGCATGGAAATTGGTGAGTTCATTCCCGACGCGCTGGCTGTCACCGGGAATTCGACGAATCTATCCTCGCTTCCAACCGAAGGCCGCTACGCTTTAAATGAAGCTTATGCCGAGTTTAATGTGCCCTTGTTAGCGGACGTGCAGTTTGCCAAAGAGCTGACCGTTAGCATCGCAACCCGGTATTCTGATTTTGATACTTTTGGCGACACGACCAACAGCAAAGCAAGCCTAAAATGGCGTCCTATCGACGAATTGTTGTTGCGAGCTACTGTAGCGGACGGTTTCCGTGCGCCAACCATTTCTAATATTTACGCAGGTGGTTCGCAAACATTCTCGTTCTACACTGACCCATGTGACACGCGCTTTGGTTCATCAGCAACGAATGCGCAAACGCGCGCACGTTGTGCGGCGGATCCAGCCATTGGCGCTCGCGCAGCAACTTTCCGCCAATTGCAAGCTGGCTTCGTACCAGGAGTAGTGGCAGCACCGCAAACACCACTCGCGTTTTTCAGCGGTGCGGCGAACCCAAATTTAACACCTGAAACTTCGGCATCCGCAAGTGCTGGTTTTGTTTGGAGCCCAAGCTTCTTAAACAACTTCAATATCTCCGCTGACTTCTGGAAGGTTCGCATCGCCGATACCATCATCGCTGATACCCCAACTCAAATTCTCAACGATTGCTACGTGGAAGGCATTACTTCACGTTGCAGCTCTACGTTGTTTACGCGTGATCCAGTTTTGGGCATTGTTAACACAGCGACCTTTGGCAACCGTAATGCTGGTTTCGTCAAGACACAAGGTTTCGATCTTGATATGACCTATAAGTTTGAGACTGAAAGCTTCGGCGAGTTTGCTTTCAATTCGCAATCGACGTATGTTGACAATTACGAAACACGCTCAACCAACGACAACAGTGCATTCACAACGAAGGCAGTTGGCTTCGGTGGGACGTTCCGTGTACGGTCAAATTTCAATACCAGCTGGACACTAGGCGATTACGGGATTACTTGGGGTGCACGTTATTCCTCGTCAATTCGTGAGACTTGCTTGAATGCAACTGCATTCCCGAACGAGTGCAACGATCCGACGTACACAGCGACAAACCCAGCACAAACCCGCCCGACCAACGTCAGCGGCTCAACAACCTTCCACGATTTGCAATTCCGATATAGCGCACCGTGGGATGCAACCATTGCGGTGGGTGCAAACAACGTGTTCGGACATGAAGGTCCAGTGTTGTACTCACAACCCAATGCAAACGTGAATTATTACGGTGGTTTTGATATTGGTCGCTTTGTTTATGTGAAGTACCAACAAAAATTCTAGTCTGCTATAAAGTAGTATGACTCGAGCAAACGGCCCCAGAAATGGGGCCGTTTTCGTTTGTGTCCCTGCGGATGGACAGCCTAAAAGCACATTCAATATTTCTTGACGGATATCGACGTGCTTGGGTACCAAATTTACCGCACCGAGGGTAGTTGAAAACTGATGTAGCGGTTCAATGCCCCAATTCAGCCGACGGGGCGGAAATTGAACTAAGATTCAGGCCGAAAATCACGCGACGGATTGCGGCTATGACGAGTTCTAACTCCCCACATTTTATTCCCGGACAGCGCTATCACAGCAACGCCGAACCTGAGCTTGGTTTAGGGACGGTGATGCGCGTGGAAGGACGCGCAGTGCAGGTCGTCTTCACTCTTTCTGGCATCGTACGCCAGTACGCGCAAGCCAGCGCACCGCTTGCGCGGCCAGAATTTAAAGCTGGTGATGTGGTGTTACGGCGCGGCGAGAAACACGAGATCACGCAAGTTACCGAGGCTGCTGGCCTGCGCACGTATCACTGCGGCGAGGTGAAATTCAGCGAGGGTGAACTCGACGATCAACAAGCGGCCGGTGAAGCGGATGAGCGCTTGATCGCTGGGCGGTTGGATACCAATTTACGTTATGCATTGCGCGTAGAAGCACTAGAGCGCCGCGCCAAGTTGCGTTCTTCGGTTGCCAATGGTTTGTATTCGGCAAAAATTTCCTTGCTTAAACATCAGCTGCAAGTGGTGGATTTAGCGCTGAAGCAACCGGAGCCTCGCATGTTGCTCGCTGATGAAGTGGGCCTGGGCAAAACCATTGAAGCCGGCTTAATTTTGACGCGGCTACTTGCCAGCGGCCGAGTCTCACGCGCACTGATCATTGTGCCGGAAGCGTTGGTGTATCAGTGGTTTATCGAGCTGATGCGCCGCTTTAATTTAAAGACCGCGATTTTTGATGAAGAACGCGTAGAGTCCATTGAGAAATCCGGCGAAGGGCGCAATCCGTTTCAGGACGATCAAATCGTGTTGACCGATTTGGCGTTCTTGGCGGCATCACCCCAGCGCGCGCGGCAGGCCGCGGATGCGGGCTGGGATATGCTGGTCGTCGATGAAGCGCACCATTTGCAATGGAGCGAGGACGCGGCAAGCATTGAATATCAGCTGGTAGAAACCATTGCGCTGGCCACTCCGAGCGTCATTTTGCTGACGGCGACGCCAGAACAACTGGGTTTAGCTGGGCATTTTGCGCGCCTGCGCTTACTTGACCCGGCGCGCTTTCATGATTTTTCTTTGTTTGAGAAAGAAGCCGCAAGCTATCAGCATATCTCGAAACTGGCGGAAGCGCTTCAGGACGAGGCACCGCTGACCGAGAAGGTCGTCAAGAAGCTCAATGCCATTCTGTCAGACGAGCCTAATCTTGCAGCCAAGATTCGCGTCGACAGTGACGCGCGAGATCGCACCGCGTTGTTGGACGCACTAATTGATCGCCACGGCACGGGGCGGGTGATGGTGCGTAATCGGCGCGTCAGCGTTGGTGGTTTTCCAGCGCGGGTGCTGCATGCCGAACGTTTGGACAGCGCGCACGACGAAGCGCTCAAAGCGCGTTTGCTGCTGGAATTCAAACGTGACATTGGCCAGACCGAACTTCCGATTTTTGCAAAAGCCGAGGTTTTGGCGGATCAAGAGAACCCTGAAATTAGAGCACTTACCCACGACCCTCGCTTTGCGTGGCTGCTCAAACTCATTGACGAGTTGAGCCCAGCGAAGCTGGTGCTGATTTGTCGACATGCTTATAAAGTGCAGCAATTGGAATCCGCGTTGCGCTTGCGATCCGGCATCAAAGTCGCACGCTTTACCGAAGCCTTGAGCCTTGCGCAGCGGGATCGTAATGCCGCCTATTTTGCCGACCCGGAAGGAGCGCGCATGTTGTTGTGTTCGGAAATTGGCTCCGAAGGGCGCAATTTTCAGTTCGCACATCATTTAGTTCTGTGGGACGTACCGCTTGATCCGGATTTGCTGGAGCAGCGCATCGGCCGCTTAGATCGTATTGGCCAAAGCGAAGACATCAAGATTCATACCTGCGTGCTGAAAGATAGCGCGCAAGCCTTAGTGCTGGACTGGCATGAGCATGGTATTGGCGGCTTTGCGCAAAGCCCAGCGGATGGCCGCGAACTGCTGCGTCGTTTTTGCGAGCGGTTAACGCAAACGGCATTGCAGCTCGCGGACGGCACGGCTGGCTGCCATGCCAACGCCACCAAGCTCATTGAAGAAACGCATGCACTGCATGCGCAATTCGCGGAACGTATTCACGCCGGTCGGGATCGTCTGTTAGAACTTAGCGCACAGCGTGGCGCGGGCGGGTTGGCGTTAGCGCACGCGATGGGGCAAGAAGATGCGGATCCGGGTGCCGATGAATTCTGCATTCGATTATTAGAAAACTATGGTGTCGGTGCCGATGAATTGCGCCCACGTACTTGGTTGCTGGATCCTGAAATGATCAACAACCCAGATTTCACCGGTTTAGGTGAGGAAGCGTCGACGTTTAGTTTTGATCGCAGCTTTGCTTTGGGCCGCGACGATGTGCCGTTGCTCAAAATTGATCACCCGCTGATTCAGACCGGCTTAGAGATTCTGCTTGGATCCGAGGAAGGTAATGTCGCTTGTATTGTCGACCCTGAGCTGCCGCAGCAAATTGCACTGTTGGAATGCATTTTCGTACTCGAATGTGTGGCGGATCGCAAACTTGATGCGGATCGCTACTTGCCGCCGCAGCCGATGCGCGTGGTAATTGACACCAAACTGACCCCGCGTGACTGGCGCCCCAGTGATCGCGCTTTGAAACGTGCGGATGAGCAACAAGTCAATTTGCAGCCATTACGCCGCGTTTTAAACACCTTAATTCCTGAAATGGTGAAGGGCGCGCGCAACAATGCCGAACCGATTGCGCTCAAATTGGCAAATGCCGCGACTGGCTTTGCTGAAGAAGAAATCAATGCCGAATTGATTCGGCTCAAAGCGCTCAAGCGACTCAACGCTAGCGTACGCGAAAGTGAAATCAGCACCTTAGAAGCCCGGCTTGCCGGCCTGCAAGCCGCTCTGCCGACCGCGCGTTTGCGTCTCGATGCACTGCGCCTAGCCGTTAATCCCGCCTTTTTCAAGTTGCGCTAAATGACTGAATCCATGGAACAAAGATTAGAAGCGGAACTGCATGACACCATTCCGCTGGTGCGCGCACTGGGCTTGAAAGTGGCGCGTAGCTTAGATGGAGAAGTCATTTTTAACGCCGCGTTAGCGCCCAATATCAATGATAAGGGCTGCGCGTTTGGTGGTAGCTTGGCGAGTTTGTTGACGCTGTCGTGTTGGAGCGTGCTGCGCGCGCATACTTGGGCGCAGCAATTTCCTAGCGATATCTTTGTGCACACCAGCCGCATCGTTTATATCGCGCCGATCTGGGCTGATTTTACAGTGCACGCAAGCATGAGCCCAGATGCACTTGCGGAATTCACGCAAACGCTTGCGACTAAAGGGAAAGCCGCTGCAATTATCCGCGCTGAGGTCCGATCTGCGGATGGCGTTGCCGCAACGATGGAAGCGAGGTTTGTTGCTAAGCGACCAGAGCAGTAAGTAGTTGGTGGACTGCGGTGCCAAAGCATGCAAACCCAACAAGTTTCATCAACAATTTAAGAGGATAAAAATATGGCTTGGCTTAAAACCTTCCACATCGTTTTTATGGTGACCTGGTTCGCAGTGCTATTCATGCTGCCGCGACTTATGGTGTACCACCTTGAAACCAATGACACCGATACACGCGCCAAATTCATAGGATGGGAGCGACGCACCTATTTGCTCGGACATGTAGCTTTCGGTTTGATGCTGCTTTTTGGCATGGCGCTATTGATAAGTAACGTACAGCTATCGCCGCTATATATGAAACAGGGCTGGCTGCACACCAAGCTTCTATTGGTGGCCCTGTTGTTTGGTTACTTTATTTACTGCGGAATTTTATCCAAAAAAATCGCTGCAGGTACCAACACCAAAACCAGCAAATGGATGCGACTGTTCAATGAAATTCCGGCGGCATTCTTGCTGGGGATTATCGCATTGGTCGTCGTAAAACCCTTTTGAGTTAATCTTGTGATCACAAACCTAATTGCACCTCCCAAAGCTGTTCTAGATGAGTTCCGTGCGCTATTAATTGCTGCGCGCGAAAGCGGCGACACGGAGCCAACCGCGATGACTGTGGCAACCGTGGGTGCTGATGGCGCGATATCTGCACGCACAGTTTTGCTAAAAGATGTGGACGCGCGGGGATTTATTTTCTACACCAATTTCAACAGCAATAAAGGCCGCGATTTGCAAGAAAACCCGCGTGCAGCGTGCTTGTTTTTGTGGAAGACGCTGCGCTTGCAAGTTCAGGCGAAAATTGAAGGTTTAGTCGAAACCGTGAGCGCCAACGAAGCGGATGATTATTTCGCTAGCCGACCACGTGAAAGTCAAATTGGCGCATGGGCATCAAAGCAATCAGAAAGCTTAGATTCGCGCGAAATCTTGATGCAGCGTATTGCCGAATTCGACGCAAAATTCGATGGCATTGCGGTACCGCGCCCACCGCATTGGTCGGGCTTTCGCGTTTTGCCCAATATGATCGAATTTTGGTTTGGCGCGCCGTTTCGTTTGCATGAGCGAGTGCGGTATGAGTTGATTGATGGCGAGTGGCAATCTCGGGCGCTTTTTCCGTAGGCGTATGAGTATAAGATGAGTCGGCGATAAATAATTGACGACATAAATGCCACTGTAGAAACCCAAGAAAGTATTTGGAGCGCTTTATTTGATGTGTCGATGCAGTAACCTGTAAATTACCGCTTTGCATTTAGTGAAAATATTATTATGATGAGCGAGTTATCCAGCCAAAAAAGGAATTGCACCATGGATTTAAGCAATCTTAAAACCAAAGATCTACATGAGCTAATCGAAAAAGCGAAAAAGCGTATTTCGGAAATCGAAAAGTCTGAAGCCATTGAAGTGCGTGCCAAGTTATTTGCCCTTGCAAGGGAACATGGCTACGACGCTGCACAATTGATAAGTGGTGGCGGTACTTCAAAAGTTGCAGCAGAACAAGATAAGGTGAGGCGACCGGCAAAGGCAAAATATCAAGATCCTGAATCCGGTACAACTTGGACCGGCCGTGGCCTTAAACCACTGTGGGTGCGCGCGACATTAGCGGCAGGAAAGTCACTTGAATCTTTGCTAATTAAGTAAGAGATTCAAGCTGCTACGACTAAAATACGCCAACGCAAGTTGGCGTTTTTACGCAACCGAATAAATTTTCCACCTAGAAGCGAATGATGCAATCACGCGCGGTAAGTCTGACTATCTATCGTGGGTGAGCACTATTTTCTTGTATCGGCCAACACCTGCAGTTTAAGCACTGTCGCCCAATTCCTGGTGGTCGCTGACTTACCGATCTTGCCCAGCAAGGCCGCGCCCGCTTTGCTATCCAATATTCCGGATGCGCAATGTAAGTAGGCCGCACTTGCGCCGATTAGGAACTCCTCGGGTGCCACGACTAGGGGCGAAATCACCGCGAGATCGGGCAATGTTTTGGCGTCCTGGACGAGCACGACCAGCAGTCGCGAGGGCTCAATCACGCTTTCCGCCAAGACGTTTTGGCGAATGATTGCGCTCAACTCTTGCGCTGATTTGACAATGACGGGCACATCGACTCGCAAACTTGCTGAGATTGCCTTGGCAATTTCTGTGGCATGCATCGCCGCCGACATGGCTGTAGTTGCAGTGAATACCGCGTTACCGCTATTGAGCAATGTTGACACCTGGGTGTGGCCAAGCCCGGTCAGCAACTT
Source organism: Rhodanobacteraceae bacterium (assembly GCA_043750875.1). Lineage (GTDB taxonomy): Bacteria > Pseudomonadota > Gammaproteobacteria > Xanthomonadales > SZUA-5 > JANNYA01. Next base: position 621 of record JAYVAQ010000147.1, on the reverse strand, counting down.
CCGCAACTCGGCCATTGGTACACGCTTGGCTTTGCCGACATTGACGCCGCGCAGCAGGGCGATAAAAGTAGACATCGCTACCGCTGAAACTGGAATCCGCAACTAGTCACTAGCATTACGCCCTACGTTCGCAGAGTGCTTTGAGCAAGTGCAAAGATTTTGGAAAGGTTTCTAACATGAAATTTTCCCATTCGGCGACAGTGTCCAGCGCGACTTTGACTTCTGTAGCGCTACCGAAATCGCTGAAATAGTACTTCTCATAAGCCGGGGCCCACGCCAGCACTTTATCGCTGGAGGTGTCGGTAACGCCCGCCACAATCTCACCGGTGTGGCGAATGGAAACGTGTTCATAGCGTTGATTCTCCTCGATCACCGAGGCCATGCCGTCCCCGTTTGGCGCCCGAAACTGAATTGCTTGACCTTGCTCCCAGGAACCGGAGAAATAGGAGCCTTCCATAAACGCTGAAGTCCATTCCTTGTAACCTTCTGGATCCAACATCGTTTCCCACACCAAACGCCTGGGTGCGTTGATTGCAACAGAAAAATGCAGTGTTTTTTTCACTTTTGACCTCCAACGGTGATTGGGTAATCTGGCGAGCTAGGGCGTGGTAGAAGGCCTGT
>JAYVAQ010000146.1:0-2274 GCA_043750875.1 Rhodanobacteraceae bacterium | reverse complement strand
TTGTAGGTGACCTTATGAGTTGCTCCTAGTCCGTTGGTAAACTGAACAATGGAATCGTGTCCGGCAAAGCGTAAACGGCTCGGCGCGATATAGAGGTTTTGGCTTGAACTGTTATTTGCCCGGTACCGTACCAAATCGGCGGCACCATCGCCGTCTATGTCCATTGTTAGATTAAGGTATTCATTCGGATTTTGATTCCCCAAAGTAGGGCCGGACGCGGCAGCAATCGAATTGGAAAATCCGTTTGCATCCGACAGCAAAGCTCGGAGCGGATTGTTGCCTTCGACGGCGACGGGCCCGGCACCTATGCAGAACTCGCCAAAGATGGACGAACCCTGTTTGCATTGAAAAACCAGATCGACCCGCTGGTCACCGTTGACATCCGCGAAATTTAACTGATTGGCGAGGGACGTTGTTAGTGTTAAGGGTACGCTTTGCGGTGTCAATAATCTTCCAACGCTTACGCCTGCGCCGCGATTATAGCGAACTGAAAAATCGTCACGAGCAGGACTTGAGCCAGATACCCTCCGACGGGAAAACGTATCGGCGATGCCGTCGCCGTTCAGATCTGCTAACGACACACTCGTGGTAAGCGGATCATCATCGCAGCCGATAGCAAAATTGCCTGAACCTATACATTGCTCGGCTTGGATAACAATGTTGCCCAAGCTATTTGGCAGCACTCGTGCACTGACCCAATAGCTCGCGCGCTCAGTTGTGCCCCGCGTGGGCACATCTGAAGGCAGCTGCCCATCGTGAGCTCGGCCCCAAAAGACGCGGCTTGCATTGATCGTTTCAGGACGCAGTGGTATGCAGAGATCAGCTGCGGCCTGGCAGGTCGAAGGTTCACCTGTGCATTTAGGTTCGCCAACGCCGCCACATTGAACGCAAACCCCGGCGCCACATTCCAGCCCTCTGCGTAACTTGTTCGCATACAACACCAAATCTGCGACGCCATCGCCGTCTAAATCCCCAAGTCGTGCCGATTCGCGTTGACCAGTGCCAAAGGAGATAAGTGCCCCCTCTTCAAATCCAACTAGCGTTACGGAACGAAATTTTGGCTGACCATCACCGAATTCTTCGAAGCGGTAGGCTAAGTTGCTACCCACGCTCGTTGGCATACGCTCTAACGCTCGAAGCGAAGCTGCGCCTACTCCGCCAAGCATTAAATCTGGCAGTCCATCGCCAGTGAAATCAGCAAAGTTTGAGTCCGTATCAAACGTGCTGTCCATATTTAAGTCAATTCCGTTCGTCTCAAACGTCCAGTTTCCACCGAGCAAAGCCGATGGATGCACTTTCCAGCCAAAACCGGTGCCTTTGGGCTCCTGCACGATCAAATCATCGCGCCCATCTCCCGTCAGATCAAATAAATGCCAAACCAAATCCCACCGAATCGGACGAAAGGTTGAACCATTTTGAAAGTTGACACCAGGATTTCCCGCAGAGCAGGAGGGGATCGTAAAACCATTAGTTGGCTGCCGATATACAAATACCTCTGCTTGCACTGGAAAAACTAAGCTTGCGCCTGTGCTTTGTGCAACCATGAAGCGAAAACGATTAGTGCTACTGGGATTCCCGTTGAAGTCGCCCGCTGGGTTGCCCGAACAGTTTCTATCCTTGAGGAAAATTAAGTCTTGGCGGCCATCACCGTTGATATCGCCAACTTTAAAATCGGGTGAAAAATTCAGCAAATTACTGTAATTACTGGAAGCTGGAGGTGCTAAATAACCTTCCGGAAAATCATTATCGAGTGGGCTGTTCCATGCAAACCGCGTGGGCGAGTAGCACGCTTCCCCGGCACCAGAAGGTGCGCATTCAAGCACGGCGGCCAAGCGAGGAAGGCGGCTACCTGTTGTTGCAGTCAAATAAGTTAAGCGATACCGTCTAGCAAGCGTTTCAGTTAAGGGCGCTGGGCCATTGTTGCCAGGTCCAAAACTTTCGATTCTATCCAGCTTTTTCAATAGTGAAAATTTTGATCCGCCATTGAAATCAACGCGTTGACCTGAATCCGGCATGGCACTGTATGTCATGACCAAACGCGCAAATGGGCTGCGAGTGTAGCTGCTATCCATAATGTTGCGATTTGCAACCTTACCGGTAAAGTTGACTTCACTGAGAAGCAGTTCGCCAGTCAAAGCATTGTTGAAGTAACTGAAATCGATGACATTGCTGGTGCTGTCAGCGATACGGTCCAGTGCAAAAATCGCAGCGGCGTTGTTACTACCAACGGCGTTATTACCATTGTTTGCGGCAAGTCTAGAACCGCCGGAGTAG
>JAYVAQ010000145.1:0-3505 GCA_043750875.1 Rhodanobacteraceae bacterium | reverse complement strand
CCCGCCCATTAGCCCTAAGCCCACCAGCAAATAGCGCCAGCGGGCTAAATCCGGTAACGCCAGCCAGCGTGGAAATACCGTCAATAAAAATCCAAACATAAAGCTGGGCAACACTTGGTATTGCATCACGAACGCATGTAGCCATCCGGGCGCAATGGCAGGAACGGGCGGCGCGAATAGCGGCCAACGCTGTAAAACTAGCCAGCCAGCCCAGACCGCCATAGCCAGCAACAAATTGCAGGCACCGACAAAAAACAGCAAACGGTGCGGTGCCGCGCCTAACCAGTGCGGTGCGAGTTGCTGCGTGGGTGCTAGATCAGCCGACGAATTCACCGTTCGCGCACCCTTAACCCCTCGGCGTTTTGTTCGGACAAAGTCTTAGGCTTGAGCCACTGCCGCGCGATGAAATACGCCAGTAACAGTGCGCCGACACTAAAGATTACATCCCCAGGCACACGCATCCACACCAAGACTTCGATCAGCGGTTTGCCCATAAAATCTGCCGAGCGTGCATACCAGTAGCCATGTTCAAGCGCCGCCTGAAGCTGCAGCACGCCCAAAGGTAGCAGTGTTAGCAGTGCCATCAAGCTCAGGCCGATATTGAAGCTCCAAAATGCGCCGCGCAGATGGCCTTCGTTCCAAACTGTCGTCGGCCTAAGTCCGCGCACGCAAAACAGCGTTAAGCCGATGCCCAGCATGCCGTAAACGCCAAAGAGTGCGGTGTGGCCATGCAGCGCGGTCAGATTTAAACCCTGCATGTAATACAGCGCCAACGGCGTGTTGATCAAAAAGCCAAACAGCCCCGCACCGATTAGGTTCCAAAAACTGACCGTTAAAAAGAACATGATCGGCCAGCGATAGCGCGCCATCCACGGCGTGGAGCGGCTTTGCTGCCAAGTGCTGTAGGCCTCCAAACCGATCAGCGCCAGCGGCACCACTTCCAGGGCAGAAAAGCTGGCACCCAGCGCCACGACCGCGGTGGTAGTGCCGGTAAAATACAAGTGATGGAACATTCCCAGCACGCCGCCCGCCATATACACGATGGTGGCAAACAGCACGTTGATGCTGGCAGTTTTGGCGCGAATTAGCCCCAGCTTAACGAATAGGAAGCTAATTACCGCCGTGGCGAACACTTCAAAAAAGCCTTCGACCCAAAGATGCACGACCCACCAGCGCCAATATTCAACCATCGTGATGTGGGTGTGTTCGCTCCACATTAGACCGGCGCCGTACAGCAGCCCAATCGCTAAAGTCGACATAAACAATAGTCCGACAATCGAAGAGGAATCATCGCGGCGCTTCAGCGCTGGCCAAAGTGCACGCCCCACCAAAACCAGCCAAAGAATCAGGCCGATAAATAGAAAAATTTGCCAGAAGCGGCCGATGTCCACGTATTCCCAACCCTGGTGGCCGAACCAAAAGTTATTCGCTAAGCCCATTTTTTGCATCACTGCAAACCATTGCCCGGTAAACGCGCCAACAACAATCACGACCAAACAGACGAATAAAAAATTCACGCCCAAACGCTGAAACTTCGGTTCGTGCCCAGAAATTGCTGGGCCGATATACAGGCCAGTGGCAAGCCAAGCGGTAGCAATCCAAAGCACGGCAAGTTGGGTGTGCCAACTGCGGGTCAGGCTATAGGGCAGAATTTCGGAAAGCGCAAAACCGTAGGCGTCTTGACCTTCAACCTGGAAATGCGCGGTCGTCGCTCCTAGCAAAATTTGCACTAAAAATAGCGCGATGACCAACCAAAAATATTTGCCAGTGGCGCGCATGGATGGCGTGATGACTAGCCCGTCCAAGGGGTCAGTTTTCGGCGGTGTGGAAACCGGTTCAGTGCCATGCCAAACCGCGTAGTGCCAGGCAAGTAGGCCGATGCCGCCAATCATAAATAGGATGCTAAACATTGACCATAAAAATGCGCTCGAGGTCGCAACATTGCCTACCAGCGGCTCGTATGGCCAGTTATTGGTATAGCTTTTTAGCTCGCCCGGGCGATTTGTGCTTGCGGCCCAAGACGTCCAAAAAAAGAATGCGCCAAGCGCACGCCGATGCTCGGGGTCGCTCACCGTGTTTTCCCGCATCGCATAAGATTCGCGCAAGGCGGCCGTGGCTGGGTCATTGGAAAATAGGCTGCTGTAATGCGCTGCTACCTGTGCGATCGCCTGCGCGCGGCGTTCGCTGACGGTTATCGTGTTGTTCGCAACGTCAAAGGTGTTTTTGCGCATTTCTGTTTGCAGATTCGCCTGCAGTCGCGCTTGCTGACTCATATCTTGCGCGCCGTAGCTTTTTTGGGATTCTTCCTGCGCGGCTAAGTCCAGCATTGCCATCGCTTCGCGATGCAGCCAATCCGCCGACCAGTCCGGCGCCACTAATGCGCCATGGCCCCAGATCGAACCCAACTGCTGGCCGCCCATACTTTGCCAAACTTGGCGACCCGTGTCGTAGTCAGCCCTGCTATAAATCAGCGTGCCTGAATCACTAACAACGCGCTCGGGTATCGGCGGCGCTTGCTGATAGATGTCGTTGCCCATCCAGAGCAACACCCCAAAACTGCTAATCAGCAAAGCCGCAAGGCCTAGCCATAAACGACGGGTGGTATCCATGCACGAACTCCGCAGCTAGTAAAAGAATGCGCTACTGTAGGTTTGTGGCGGCGATAAGAGCTTGATGTGAGTCAAGCGCGACACACTTTGCGCTTAATCGGCAAAAAGCGATGCCAGATTGATCCAAGTCAAGCGGCGCGCCTGCACGATGCGACAGAATGGCGTGATAAACCCAAGCCTCCACTTTGATCCCAGTTTGCTGCGTCGATACGACCAGCCCGGCCCGCGTTACACGTCTTATCCGACCGCGCCGCAATTTACCGGGGCGTTTAGGGAGAACGAATTTCGTGCACAAGCGCGTGCTTCGAATGACGACCCAATTCCACGTCAGCTATCGGTTTATGTGCACGTGCCGTTCTGCTTTAGTCCGTGCTTTTATTGCGGCTGCAATAAGATTATTACGCGTGATTTAAAACGTGCGGAGCCGTATTTGCATCGCCTCATAAGGGAAGCAGCACTGTTAGCGCCATTGTTTGGTCGCGATCGTGCAAAAGGCTGTGAATCGCATACAAAGCGTTGAGCAAACTTTGGCGGTGATCCAAGCCTGCAGAGATGCTGGCTTTCGCTCGATCAATATTGATTTGATTTATGGCTTGCCAAAACAAAGCTTGGAAGGATTTGCGCGCACGCTGGATACGCTAATTGCGGTGCGCCCTGAGCGCTTAGCGATCTATAGTTACGCGCATTTGCCTGCGATGTTCAAACCGCAGACGCAAATTTTGATCGATGATTTGCCCAGCCCAGAGGTGAAATTAGCATTGCTGCAGTTGGCGATTGAAAAGCTCAGCGCGGCCGGTTATCGCTACATTGGTATGGATCATTTCGCTCTGCCGAGTGACGCATTAGCAGTGGCGCAACAGGCCGGCACACTGCATCGAAATTTCATGGGCTATACC
>JAYVAQ010000144.1:0-26200 GCA_043750875.1 Rhodanobacteraceae bacterium | reverse complement strand
CGTTACGGCGAACGGCTGATGCAGCGATGTACAAAGCAAAGCGTGACGGTGGCAATAAGTTTTTTTGGGCTTAGGTGCCGGATGTCATGCTTTGTTGATTTTGTCTTGAGTTTCAGCACTCAGTCGTAGCGGTCGTGCTCAGCCGTCGGTATAGTGATCAAGCTTTCCAGCAATATTTTGCGGCGTATCCAACTTAGGGGCTTGCGATGCCTATCCAATATTCCCAGCGCGCAAAAAAGCAGTTGACACCGCGAGATCGCAGAACGAAGCAGGGCGGACGATCCATGTGGGTATGGGTTATAACGGGCGTGGTGGCAGTCGGGCTGATCTATTTTGGAAGTCTGCTTTGGAACTGGTACCAATTTGCAACCACGGCAGAAATTGACCTGCATCGCGGGGTTTTGGACCACCCAAAACTGGCGCAATGGAATCAATTCAACGCCCGCTTGCCAAACGAAATGCGCTTATGGGCCTGCCAGACGCTCATGCAGCGCGAGCGGGCGAAACGCAGCGTGCTAATCAGCGACGTATTATCGCCAGATAGTTGTAGTGATGGCTTCGACCCTGCTGCTACCACCAGCTTTGAAACAACCGTGCGTGGCCATCAAAAAGCGGCATCCATCGCCGCCGAAGTTCAACGCGTGCCTGCCGAAAAAATTCCCCAGCTTGAAGTCTGCGTTGCTGAGACGATGATGGCATCGTTGACACCAGAAGAGCGTCGAGCGCTAGACAAAACATCCACCAATCGCCAGATTTTGCTTCGCATCAATGAAAAAGGGATCGCTGCACAACGCAGTTGTCTAGCGAAATTTAGGTAGTTGCAGGAGGACACACAGTTTCAGATTGATCCTAGGCCAAGCCGCCAACTAGTCTTAGGCCACAGTACTTCGGCCCCGCGCAAAATTGCGCGATGACCCAAGCGCGCAAAACTCTAGTCGACCCTACCGCCGCCGCGCATCGCGCCCGCTTGGCTTTTGCTGACTACGTCGGCTTTTTGCAAATGAGCTTAGTAACCCTCCGCCCATCCCCATGCAAACAACCATAAATGCCAGCCGCCTAATACTGACAACCGCCTAATGTTGTTGTTTTGCTCAGCCCCAGCGCCAGAATCGAAGCTGGAAACGTCTCTTGGCTTCTCTGTCCAGGCGTACTTCCTCAATTACATGTTTCGTCAGGGCATGACCGCGGGCACCAAGCATTGCGAACAGGACTGCCGGAAGTATCAGAGCCAATGCGACGGCGTCGCCGTCAAATATCCAAAACGAAAGTGCGACGAACGGTAAAGTAACGAGCAACACGGCCAGCCACGGGTGCATCCAACGCTTCAGCACTAACGCGGCGATGCACGGAAGGAGCGTGAGTCCGGCGGACCACAGCATCAGGGTATAAGTGTCGTCCATTGTCTTGTCGCTCTTCGATTAGCGGCAGGGATGTCGGCGCGCACCGCGAGCATATCAGTCGGCAGCCAGCACGGACATCCAGGCCGCAGACGTAAAAATGCCAGTAGCCTTAATCCCGCACTATTTCACTATCTAGAATCGCTTAAGTCCGTCATAATTTATAAAGATTTTAAAAGGTAGCTATTTAATTATGAAAGAAACTGTCGTCATTTTAGGTGCTTCTGATAATCCGAGTCGTTTTGCTTATAAAGCAAAACAAATGCTAGAAAAATTTGGGCATAAGACTATTTTGGTAAATCCAAAAATTTCCGCTATTGATGGGGAAGAGGTGCTAACAAGTGTTTCGAAAATCCAACAAGGTGTTGACACAGTTGTGATGTGTGTAGGTGCAAAAATTTCTGATAGTTTGAGCGAGGAGATTTTAAAGCTTAAGCCTAAGCGAGTTGTATTTAATCCGGGCAGTGAGAATATTGAACTGGGAAATACGCTCAAGCACGCGGGGATTGAGGTGATTGAGGATTGCACTTTGGTGATGCTTGGGAGTAATCGGTTTTAGAGAACCGAAACTGCAGCATTGTGGCGATCTATTTCGCTGGTTTCGACGGTCGACGGCGACAATAAATAGGCTCAGAAAAGTTGTTCTCATAGTCAACCTAGCGTCGCAAAACTAAGTTTACTCGCGCCGCCCGCCTGCCGCTGGACGTGCACCTGCACTGGGATTCGTTGGGTGAGCTCTTGCAAGTGTGAGATCACGCCGATTTTGCGCCCTTGTGACTGCAGGTTATCGAGCGCGTCCATCGCAATGTCCAAGGATTCCGAGTCCAAGCTGCCAAAGCCTTCATCAATAAAAAGCGATTCGACCTGGACTCGGTGCGAGGAAAGCGAGGCCAAGCCAAGGGCTAGCGCTAAGGACAGCAAAAACGATTCACCACCCGACAGCGAATGCACCGAGCGAACTTCGTCGCCCATATCTTGATCCACTACCAACAAGCCTAGACTGTTTTCGATGCGCTGTACGCGGTAGCGGCGGGTCAGGCTTTGCAGGTGCGCGTTCGCGTGGCTCAGCAAAATATCCAGGGTAAGCTGTTGCGCAAAGTTGCGAAATTTCTTGCCGTCCGCCGAGCCGATTAGATCGCCTAGCTGTGCCCAAACGAACGCGTCAGCGGTTTGCGCTTCGATCTTGCCTTGCAGTGCGTCGGCTGCCAGTGCGTGATCGGCATCGTGTTTAATTGCTACCTTTAGCTCCGAGATGGCCTCGCTCAGCGCGCTGAGATGGGTTTGCAGCTGGGCAAGGCGAGGTTGCAGGGCATCTCGCGCCTCGAACACGCTCTGCTCGCCGTGGTGCGAACTGAGCGATTCGCTGCGGGCGTTCAGCACGGCCTGTGCGGATTGCACTGCGTTCGACAATGCCTGTAATGCCGCGCGTTCAATTGCGCGCCATTCTGGCGATACGTTGAGTAAGGCATTCAATGCAAGCAACGTTAGATTTTGTGGCGCAGCACTATTTTCCGAGTTGAATTTGAGCAGCCAGCGATCGAGGCTCAAACGCGCTAGGTTTGCCGCGTTGCGCTCCAGCGCCAGCCGGTTGTCGGTCTGGCTGGCCACTTCTTGCATGCGCGTGCGCCCGGCCTGTGCTGTTTTCATTGCATCTTCCAACGCGGTCAATGCCGCCTTGGCCTGCAGCACGGCGGAATTGAGCATTGCTTCAACCTGCCTGATTGGTTGGCCTGCAAACAAAGCGTTCCGGTGCGCGGAATAGTTTTGTAGCGTTAACGCCAAGGACGCATGTTTTTCGCGTCGGATTGCATGCTGACCTGCGGCCAAAGCGCAGGCTTTTTCACAGACGCTAAGCGTTATCTGTAGTTGCGCAATGTTGGTGTTTAGCGCTGCCACATTTTCAAGTTGCTCGGTCCATGCGTCGACTTCGCTGCGTCGCTGTGTGACAAAAGCGCTTGGGTCTTGCCGCCATTGCTCGCGCCAATTCGGCGCGGCGAACGCGCCGTCCAGCTGGCTTTGCTTATTCTCCAGCTGTTTAGAAAATTCGAGTAAATCGCGTTGCGCAGTTTCTAAGGTTCGATTTGCAGCCGTGCGCGCGGCGTCCAGATTGACGAATGCATCCTTTGCTTTTGTCAGACGCGTGTTGCTGGCATTGAACTCTGCTTGCGCGGCCTCTTTGCGCTTTAGCGTGCCGCGATAAAGTGCCTCCAGCGCGCCCAAGCGCACAAGTTCAATGCGACCGGCGCTCAGCTGTGTGTTGAGGGTTTGCACGCGCCTCAATTCTGGCACCGCGTCGAGCGCTTGGCGCATAGCGTGATTTGCCCAAAGCACGTTTAGCGCGGCGCGCTCAGCATCCAGTTGCGTCAAACTAACGCGCAGATGCGTGATCGATGTTTCAGCATTTACGCGGTTTGCTTGTGCTGCAGCAATGCCAAGCTCTAGATCACGCAAGGCTTTTTGCTTCGTGCTTAGTTGCTCCTGCAAACTTTTGAGCATTTGAAACGCGGGGGAATGCTCAGCATAGGGATGCGCGAGTGCGCCACAAACTGGGCAATGTTGCCCAGGCTGCAAAGCCGCGCGCATGGATTCAGCATTTTTGCTGGTGGCCAAAGTCGCTAGCTGCAGGGATTCCTGCGCGGTCTGCGCCGCGCATTGCAATAGCGGAAGCTGTAGCAAATTGGCGCTTAAAACATCGGCAAGCTCACTTGAGGCTGCGTCGTGTTGCTGCAGTTGTCGGTCTTGTTGGCGTTGTAAGTCACTGATATGGATGAATTTTTCGCATATGCCCAGCGCGGTTTGGCGTTGCGTTTGACTAAGCTCTAGCGCGGTTTTCTCAGCCACTAATTGCTCGACATCAAACGCGGCACAGTCCGTGTCGAGTTGCGTTAGCTGTGCCAAAGCCTGCTGCAACGCCTGTTCGGCAAGCGTTTTAGTTTCGCTGGCGCGGCTGAAATCTAAATTGAATGTGGCGACTTCCAGGTCTAATTCTGCGACCGATAGTGTGGCTTTGGCGCATCGATCAAGAATGATTTTCGCCTCGTCAAACAAGGTTTCCCAGCGCTGCCACGCCTGGGCCAATGGCCGCAAAGCGGCGTTATTCTTTAGCCACTGTTGCGCAGCCGCTAATTTGGCTTGATCGGACTGCATGCGGGCTGCGGCCCCAGCTTGCTGGCGAAGTTCAAGCTGGAGCTGATCGGCGGCACTGCTACATTCGTGCAACGCTGCCGCAACTTGCGGCGTCAGCGTGGCGATGCTCGCATCAACAGCCTTGGCGGCATCAATATCGGGTTGTGCTTGAGCCTTTGCTACTTCAGCGCTTTCGCATTGCTGCAGCGCTGCGATGTGCTTTACTGCATACGCATCCAGCGCCGTCTGTGCTTGCACGAGTGCTATTTGCGCAAGATCGTATGCGTGTGCCGCATCAGTCTCGGCCTGATCCAGGCGCGTCAGCTCCGAACATAACGGGCGCGCTGACTGCACTTTGTCGAGCAGTTCCAACTGCGATGCGCGTGCAGCTGCGGCATTTTTGTTAGTCAGGGCCGCCACTAAAATCGCGCGTGCGTTTGACTGTTCCTCTTGCAGCTGATCGCCAAGCTGATACCAACGCAATTGCGCTTCGATCGCTAATTTCTGCTGTATTAACACCTCTAGCTGCGCCGATTGCGCCTGCAGCTGCGCCGTTTTCTCTGCCCGCGACTCAGGGGTAAGCGGCTCTAGCGATTGCCATTTCTCTTGCAGCGCCGCCAGCTTTTCTTTCTCCGCCTTCATGCGCTCAAAGGCCAGCATTGAAATTTTTGCGTACGATTCTGTGCCGGTCAGGTTTTGCAGCAACTCCGCGCGCGCGTCGTCTGTGGCTTTCAAAAAGGCGGTGAAATCGTTTTGTGCCAGCAACACGGCGCGGGTAAATTGCTCAAAACTTAAGCCGATAAGATTTTGGATGAGTTTTAACGTTTCAGTCTTGCGGTGATCGCCCAGCGCTTGGCCATCGCTGAGGCGCGTTAAGCTGATTTCACTTTGCTGCAATTTGCCATTGGCTTTGCCATGCGCCCGGCGCACCGCCCAGCGCGAACGATAGCGAATGGCGTTGCTGGCGACGAAGTCAACTTCGGCATAACCGTCACTACAGCCGCGCCGCAAAATTGTTCGCACATCACCCGGAGTGACGGCGAAGCTGCCGATATCGATAATCGCTGTGCTACCGGCGATTCCGCTCAGTCGTGGCGTTTGCTCATAAAGCGCTAAACACAACGCATCCAGCAGCGTGCTTTTGCCGGAGCCGGTAGCGCCCGTAATTGCATAAAGGCCGGCACTTGCCAAAGGTTCGCTTTGGAAGTCGAGCGTAAATTCACCCGCCAGGGAAGCTAGATTTTTGCCCCGAATCACCAGAATTCTCATGTGCGCGCGTCGCTATTGACGGCCGAGTTCACCAACTCGATGAAAGCCGCCATGATCGCCGCAGGCGGGTCTTTAACATAGCGATGATTGTACAAACGGGCAAAATACACTGCCGGGTTAAGACCCGTGAACTCGTCAATACTCAACGGCGGTGCTGGCAACTCGCCACTCAATGGCCTAGCGATCTCAATACGCACCAGGCGCACCGGCTTACCCAGCAACGCCGCTTGCACTTGCGTGCGCAAATCTGGCTCAGGCTGGCCCAGCAACACACGCACATATAAATACGGCCACTGCGCTTCGGGTAAATCATCCAACTGCAATGCCTGCAGCTGCATCAATACATCCGCCAAAGGCGCAGCCACCTCGGGCACACACAACAACTGCACACTTCTGGGAATGAGGATTTCGCGCGTGCTAATCACTGTCTCGCCCGCTAATTCCACAAGCACCACCTGATGTGGGTATTCAATCTCGGACAACGACATCGGTAGTGGGCTGCCGCAATAGCGCCGGGTCGGATCGCCATCAATTTTTTGCGCTCTATGCAGATGCCCCAAGGCCACATAGCTAATGTTGGGGTCAAAAATATCTTTTGACAGCGCCTCAGCACCGCCGATTACGATACGCCGTTCCGAATCTTTCGACTCCTTGCTGCCGCTAATGTGGCAATGCCCCATCGAAATAATCGCTTGCCCAGGGCGGCGCTTAGCGATGGCGATCACATAAGCTTGCGCGTAAAGTGCGGCGATACCGGCTGCATATTGATCCACCGCGCCCTCAATGCGTGGCAGATCACTGGGGCGCAAAAACGGCATGGCGATGCACCAAGCTGTAATCTGCCCATCGTGGTCTTTCAAGGGCACCACGATGCGCTCTAGATCAATTGCCTCGCCGCTGCGCCCTACAAGCCCAATCACGACCGCGTCAAGTAACGCCAAAAATGGCGCGGGCGCCTCCAATCTTGCCGGCGCGTCATGGTTGCCAGCGGTCATGACGATGTTGAGGCGTGGCAGCCGCGTACGTGCCTGCGTCAAAAATTGATAGAGCTGGCTTTGTGATGCTGCCGACGGGTTGCTGTTGTCAAACACGTCGCCCGCGATCAGCAAGACGTCTACTTTTTCTGCCGCCATCGTATCAAGCAACCATGCCAGGAATTGCGCATGCTCAAAGCTGCGGTCAAACTGACTCAAACTTTGGCCTAGATGCCAGTCGGAGGTATGTAGAAGTTTCATCGGTTTCTTTTAACTCAAAACATCTTTGATTAGACAAAGTCTATGCAAAAAACTTAATCGGCAAGGCTTACCAACACGCCCCAGCTTGCCTACACTCACGCGCTAATTGTTCTAGGCACCCCAGCATGTCAATCACCATTACCAAGCCCCGCACGCCGCCCGGCACGATGGAGCTATTACCGCTCGATCAAATCGCGTTTCAATCGATGCTCGACACCATTCGGCGCAACTACGAGCGCTTTGGCTTTCTGCCGGTGGAAACGCCAGTTTTTGAGCTGGCGGACGTGCTGCTGACGAAATCCGGTGGCGAAACTGAGCGCCAAGTGTATTTTGTGCAATCCACCGGCGCGTTGGAAAAAGACGCTGATGCGAAACTGGCGTTACGCTTTGATTTGACTGTACCGCTGGCGCGCTATGTTGCCGAGCACGAACACGATTTGAGCTTTCCGTTTCGCCGCTATCAAATTCAACGCGTGTATCGCGGCGAGCGTGCGCAACGCGGACGATTTCGCGAGTTCTATCAGGCCGATGTCGATGTGATCGGTAAGGACACACTGTCGGTGCGCTTTGACGCCGAGATCGTCGCGGTAATTGTTGGTGTGTTTAAAGAGCTGAAAGTCGGTCCATTCACCGTGCAATTTAATAACCGCCGACTACTGCGCGGTTTTTTCGCGCGCCTAGGCATTAGCGATGGCGAACAACAGGGCTTGGTGTTGCGTGAAGTTGACAAGTTAGACAAACGCGGTGCCGATAAAGTGCGTGAAACGCTGAGCGGTGAAGGATTTGCTTTGGCGCCGGAAATTATCACCGACATTTTGGCGTTTATCAGTCAGCGTTCAACGAACCACGCGCATGCCATCGCGATGTTGGACACGCTTGCAAGTGGTGCTGAAAACGAAGAATTGAGCGCAGGCATCGCAGAGCTACGCGAAGTATTGGGCGCGGTCAAAGCCATGGGCGTTAGCGAAGCCAACTACGCACTTAACTTTTCGATTGCGCGTGGTTTGGACTACTACACCGGCACGGTCTATGAAACCACGCTCAATAATCACCCGGAAATTGGCAGCGTTTGTTCTGGCGGGCGTTATGAAAATTTGGCTAGCCACTACAGCAAAAGCAAACTGCCCGGCGTCGGTATTTCGATTGGCGTAACGCGGCTTTTTTGGCAATTACGCGAGGCAGGCTTGATCGGCGTTGCGGATTCCACCGTGCAAGTGTTGATCACGCAAATGGATGAAGCGCTGATGCCGATGTATTTAGAACTTGCCAGCACATTGCGCAGTGCGGGCATCAATACGGAGCTGCATTTAGAGTCGGCAAAACTCGGCAAGCAGCTGAAATACGCCAGCAAATCGGGGATTCACTTTGCGGTGATTGCCGGTTCCGACGAGCAGAGTAAAAACGTGGTGATGGTGAAAGATTTGCGCAAAGAAGAGCAGTTTGAAGTGCCGCGCGGTGATTTGGTCAAGACTTTGCGGGTGGAGATTGAGGCAGCGCAAGCGCTTAAAGGCATGGCGGTGCGGCCATGAAAATTAGCAACGCAAAAGCAAGCGTGTCGAAGACGGGTTCCGTAAAAGCAGTCGCAGCAAAAGCTGCGTCGGCAAAAACGGCGTCGGTAAAAGCAAGCGCTACAACCACGGCAGGTGCTAAAAGCGCACAAAAGTCTAGGCAAAACAGCAACATCGGAGGAGCTACTGCAAGCAACGTCGCGGTCAAAGCCGCTCCCAAACCACGCAAGCAGCGCCCCCTGATTTTGGACGGCGCTCGCTTGACGCGCCGAGCAGTTTTGGATGTGGCTTATCGCGGCCGGCCAGTGGAGCTAGCGCCGAATGCGTTGCGACGCGTTACCAAAGCGGCGAGATTTTTGGAGGAAGAACTTAAGCGTGGCGTGCCTTTGTATGGCGTCACCACTGGATTTGGCTCGAACGCAGATCGGCTACTGGCGGCGGATCGGCTGCGCACGGAGCAAAACGCAGAAGCGGGCACCACTGGCAAAACAGGTGATAGCGCAAAGCTGAGCCTGATTGAGGAACTGCAGCACAATTTAATCGTTAGCCACGCGGTTTGCGTTGGTACGCCGCTGCCGGTGGAAGTGGCGCGCGCGATGTTAGTGATTCGCCTGAACACTTTACTGGGTGGCCATTCCGGCATACGCAGCCGTGTGCTGAAGCTGATGTTGGCGCTGCTCAATTTTGGCATTACACCTGTGGTGCCAGAATTGGGCTCGGTCGGTGCCAGTGGTGATTTGGCACCGCTGTCGCATTTGGCTTTGCCATTGCTAGGCTTGGGCGAAGTGATTTTCAAAGGCGAGCGACTGCCGGCCAGCACGGTGCTGGATAAGTTTGATTTGTCGCCCGTACGTTTGAGCTGCAAAGAAGGTTTGGCGCTGAACAATGGCACCACACAAATGTTGGCAATGGCGGTATTGACGCTGGATCGCTTGGAAGCTGCGCTCAAGCAGGCCGACATCAATGCGGCATTGACGCTGGAAGCATTTTGCGGGCGTTCCGATGCCTTTGACGCGCGCGCGCATGCGCTACGTCCCCACCCCGGCCAAGTTGCCACAGCGGCCAATATTCGCGCGCTGACCGCAGGGTCGGGCTTTGTCGATATTGCCTATCACCGGGTGCCGCGCTTTAGCCCGTGGGGGCCGAAATCTTGGGCCGAAGGGCAAGCGCGGCAACGCACATTTGATATTCGCTGGGACTATGTGTTGCAAAGCGAGCGCGAAGGCCGCGAAGGTTTTTTTGCCAGTCACTTACCGTTTCGCGGCGGCAAAAAATTTCAGCCGCAAGACGCCTATAGCCTACGCTGCGTACCGCAAGTGCATGGCGCGGTAAAAGACAGCTTTTTGCATGTTTGCCGGGTGATGGATATTGAGCTCAACGCCGTTACCGATAACCCGCTGATCTTCCCCGGCGCGCCAGATTCCGATGTCGTGCGTGTACTGTCGGCGGGGAATTTCCACGGCATGCCTTTGGCGCTGGCATTGGCGCAGCTCAAATGCGCGATGCCAGTTTTGGCTTCAATTAGCGAGCGGCGGCTCAATAAATTGGTTGATCCTGCCACCAATGATGGCTTACCACCATTTTTGATTGGCAACGAAGATGGCACCGATTCGGGGCTGATGATAGTGCAATACACCGCCGCCAGTATTGTTAATGACCTAGCATCCCGCGCGAACCCGGCCTGCGTGTATTCGGTGCCTACCAGTGCGAATGCCGAGGATCATGTGTCGATGGGCACCAACGATGCGCGCCACGCACTCGCGATGGTCGAGCAGCTTGAATCGGTGTTGGCATTGGAAATGATGACGGCTTTGCAGGCGCTGGAATATCGCATGCAGGTGTTGGACTCGGCGGCCAGTTTGGCGACCAATATTGGCGTACAAGGTTTGCGCAGCAAAATCCGCAATGTGTCGCCGGTAAAGCCTGCAGATACCGAATTGTTGGCGGCGGACGTGAAGCGGCTACAGGCGGATTTACGCAAACTAAGTGCTGTTAAACCAAGCCCAGTTGCGTTGCGCGCGCTGAGCGTGGTGCGTGAGGCAGGCCTAAGTTTTATGGCGCGCGACCGTTTATTGAGCCCGGATATTGAACTGGCACATAAACTTATTAGGAAACGCACGGTGTTGCATGCTGTTGAGGCAATATTGCCAGAATCTTTGAGCTTGGATTAAGCACATGATTGGCTGAAAACCTTAGCCCATCGCAATTCAGGGTCGGCAGTTCGGCTGATGAGCGAAGTCTAGGTGTACGAAAAAGCGCAGCCCATGCTGCGCTTATTTGATCGTTCTACGCTTGAGCAGTAAAGAACAAGCCTCAGAAATATCGCGGATTTTTCGCATTCGGCAACGGCGGCGGCAATGCCTCTTCACGCGTGTATTCGCCACTGGCATGCACCCAATCACTGACAATGCGGCCGAATTTCGCAATCATGATCATATTAAAAAAGTGCATCAATCCCAGCACCAAAATAGATACGCCAACTCTAGAACCGACATCGGGAATCAAATCAATAGTATCAACGCTCCAGCCTTCGAGCCTAAAGCATATAAAGCCAATATTGACTAGATAAAAGCCAATCACCAACAGTCTATTGGTTGATTGCGCAAGCTCTTGGTCTTGCGCGAAGCATTTAATCAGAAATACTTCGCCGCTTTTAGATAAAACCCGCGCAACCCAAATCGTCATCGTGATTGAAATAATTAAATACAGCGCATAAGCAATATGTGACATCACAAAATCTCCTTGTTCGAGCAAAAAAAAACCACCAGTGGGAAAAGCTGAGGCCAACTTAGCTGGTGCAGGTCATCTGGGCTTCTGTTTTGATCGTTCTGGAACAAGAGTTTTGTGGATTAAATTTAATCTAATAAAATCAATTGGTTACAATTCACCAGAATGATCATTCTGGGGTGAAGCTCCGCAGATAATCGTTTTCCCCGCGAAGGCGGGGATCCAGGAGCATTAACCGCAGAGATAGTGTTGCAGGGCTTAAAGGTTTGAATTCTGGTTTTCGCTAGCCCTGGTACTAGACAAAACGCCTTCGCATTCTTCCTTTATTCCCGCCTGCACGGGAATGACCATTTGGTGTCGCTGATAATTAACGCTAATCAAGAGGTTGCTTACGGAATTGCCCGGGAACAACACCGGTGAACTCTTTAAAAGCCACATAGAAATTGGATTGCGAGTTAAAACCCACCGATAGCCCCACGGACAATACTGAGGCGCGCGGTTCATCAATTAACATTGTTTTAGCGGCGTTGACGCGATATTGTCGAACCAGCTTGGAAAAGCTCATTTGAAACTGAGTATTAATCAACTCGGAAAGCTGATGTGTGGACAAATGCGTTAAATCCGCAAGTTTATTTAAGCTCAGATTTTCGTCTTGATAGATTTTTTCAACTTCAAACAAGCGCTTTATTTCAGAAACGAGTTTGTCACAGTCAAACCGGCTCAATGTCGTTACCGCATATGTGGTGGCAACGGCCTCGACGGTTTTGCTGGTGATGTCGGGAAAACGCAACAGCAAATGCAGCATCAAAGCGAAACTGGCGCTGATCATGGCGGCGTAAATCAGCGCGAAATAATGCCAGCCCAGCACCGGTACAAACAAACTTGCCAAAGCCATTAACACCGCCATCAGCGCAAACAAGGCCAATACCCGAATCTCAAGCACAAACCAACGCCGCTGTGCGCGCAGGGCATAAACCAACAGGCTCAAATGCACCGCCGCGATGCTGCCGCCCAACATCGCCACCGGAATCGCTGCTCTCAAAGGCACCAAGGCACCGCATAAAAGCACGGCGATGGGCACGCACCATTCCCAAAGCCGCCAACGCTGCTGCGCGGGGCGAAGTAATCCTAAAAACAGCCAGTAAAAGCCAATAGACTGCAGATACACCACCAGCACATAGCTGCGGCTGGCAAGTTCAGGAATTTGCGCCATCAAAAAGCGCGCATGCATCAGTTGCGTACACGCTAAACCCGCCAGCATCACATAGCCCGCGATGCGTGATTGCATTGGCAGCGCTAAACCACGGTAGGTGCTGGCAAATGCTAGCGCTAACAGCAGGGCGACACCAACTGAAAAACCAATGCTAAGCAGGATGATGGTTGTAAACATGCAGGGGATCTTCGCATGTGGTGCACTTAAAGTTCGTCATTCCCGCATGCTTTTGGCGGGAATCCAGCTGCTTCATTTGGCGTAAGCCAGATCCCACATCACCCCTCCAAATAGCCTACTTCACGTTGATGCCGAACCGCCAAAACAAGAATAGTGTCTGCTAGATCTTCGTAACTATACAAAGCCAAATAGCCTGATTTTCCACGGGAAATAACCACCTCTCTTAAGCCGTGCTCGGCTGGACGCCCCATCAACGGGTGGTTTTCAAGGATTTGAACCGCCTCGGTGATCAGCTTGACTGTTCTTGCTGCTTCAATTGGATTTTCTTCTTGAAGGAAATCCGTAAGCCTCTCAAGGTCTGAAAGCGCGCGCAGCGCGTAAATTATGTGCGCCAAGATTTTGCCACCGGCCTTGCGGGTGTTTCGCCTTGTGTCCGCTGCAACAGATAAGCTTTGACGTCGTCGACGGCAAAACCTTGACCAGAGTTCAGCGTTTCTTCCCTAGCAGCTAGCGCTGCTGCAACAAACTGCGCTCGTTTGTCTGCCGCCGTAGCCATAACCCGAATGGCGTCAACCATAAAGGCATGTGTGCTTATACCCTGTTGCTGTGCCGCGACTATGGCTAGCTGTTTGACTTCGTTTGGGATTTTCAAAGATGTAGTCGACATGGCGAGACTCTGGATAGGTGCTACGAAAGTAACACCGCCCAAGCGCGACGGCAACGGCCTGTCACGTGTGGTGCCGACTGAAAAACCAATGTAAAGCAGGATCAGGTGGTAAACATGCCGTGATCTTCGCATGTGGGGCCGAATGCTGCTCGCTCTAAAGGTCATCGCAATTTTTGGGGGAGTCAATGCATTTTCGACGGAGCGACCGGAAGTACAGCCAACGTGAGATCGCCCCAGCAACGCATACAACCACGATCCAAATAGTTACCCAAAGCGTGGCAATAAGTGGCCACCAACCGCCATCGGAACCCAGCCGGATGACGATAACCGCATAAAGCGAAAGGATGAGCGCGCCGAATGGTAGAAGCCAGACTATTGCGGAGTTGAATCGGCGCAGTGCGGAATTATGGTCCGTGCGCGGCTGAGTATTTAAGAAGAGAAGGATGGCGGTTGCACAGATTGTCGCCGCCACAGCAAAAAATTTGATCACCTCCACGTTGCTCCAACTCCAAAAGCTAGATTCATACCTCCAAAAACCGCATGGACTTACTACAACCTTGCCTCAAAAATACCGCGTCGGATCCACCACACCCGCCTGAGCAAACCCCGCTGAGCGCAATCGGCAGGCATCACACACACCACAGGCTCGGCCTTGGCTATCGGCCTGATAGCAGCTGACGGTGCTGGCAAAATCAACGCCCAAACGTAGGCCTTCGCGCACAATGTCGGCTTTACTCATGGCGATCAGTGGCGCGTGGATGCGTAAACCTGCGCCTTCGACGCCGGCTTTGGTAGCGACATTGGCCAGCGATTGAAACGCTGCGACAAACGCTGGCCTGCAGTCGGGGTAGCCGGAAAAATCCACCGCATTGACGCCGGTAAACAGATCATTTGCCCCCAAGACTTCAGCCCAACCAAGCGCAATCGAAAGCATGATGGTGTTGCGTGCGGGCACATAAGTGGTCGGGATGCCGCTGGTGGGTTCCGTTGGCACCGCCATATCGTCTTGCGTAAGCGCCGAGCCGCCTAAACTGCGCAAATCAACCGGCACGCATTTATGCTGCACGGCGCCTAAGCCAATCGCATTATTGCGGGCGGCATCAAGCTCGGCACGATGGCGCTGTTGATAGTCAATGCTCAAGGCATACGGCACAAAGCCGCGTTCTTTTGCTAAGGCTAAGGTCACGGCAGAATCCATGCCGCCCGACACCAGCACAACCGCGCGGCGCTCCGCAATTTTTAAGTCAGGGGTGCAGTCCATTTTGCTCATTCGTGGCGTTTACCTTTCTTCGATTCCTATTCTGTAAAGCGCTTCGCTTTACGATGCCATGACTCAAAGCGCGACGCGATTTCGGCCAGCGGCTTTTGCTTCATAGAGTTTCGCGTCCGCCGCACGCATCAGCGCGGCGGGTTCCAGCATTGCATCACCAAGCATTGCAACGCCAAAGCTTGCGGTGATGCGAATTCTGGCATTAGTCAGTTGATGCGAAGTTTCCTCGGTGTGTTTGCGCGTGCTTTCGGCATAGGCCATGGCTTGGGCGACCGATACTTCCGGCAATAGCACACCAAATTCCTCCCCGCCTAAACGCCCGGCTAAACCCAGTGGCGGTAATTCGTGCACCAAAATCTCGGCAAAACGCTTGAGCACCAAATCCCCATCCAAGTGCCCATGGGCATCGTTGATCGGCTTGAAATGATCCAAATCAGCAATGATTAGCGCCAAGCTCATATTTTGCCGCCGCGCTTCGGCAATTTCCTGACTGATCAGCGCCAGAAAGTGCCTGCGGTTGGAAATGCCGGTTAATTCGTCCATCACTGCTAAATCGACTAGCTGCTTTTGGTAATCCGCCTCGACGCTGCCCAATTCGAAAAACTTAAATACGCTATCGCCCAGTTTGATGCGATCACCATCGGCGAGCTGCGTGCGCTCAATCGCCAAACCGTTAACAAAAGTCTTATTAGTGGAGCCCAAGTCTTCCAGCACATAAATACGGTTATCGCGGATGACGCGACAATGATGCCGAGAGACGCTGGCGTGCGGAATAGTCAAACCCGATTCGGACGAGCGCCCAATGGTCAGCGGCGCACCGTCAAGTTCAACGCGCGTGCCAAGCAGCGGGCCAGCGATCGCCACTAGGCAGGCCGGTTCTAGCCCGCCGATGCGCTCGGCAGCGCAATTTTGGGAAATTCTTTCAGTGACTCGGGTTCGGATGCGCATCGACACGGAAGTGGGCCCTATTGATGCTTAAAGTCTAACACTCAAAGTCTAACGGGCGTCAGGTACAACGTGCGGGATCAGTGATGATTCTGCGGCATCAATCTCACGCGCGCGCGCACCCGGCGAACGCGTCCAAGCGGCCACTTGCGCATACAAAGCGGGCACCACGAATAGCGAAAGTAGCGTCGAAATCGTCACGCCAAAAACAATCACGATACCAATGGTGTAACGGCTTTGCGCACCTGCGCCATGGGCGAAAACCAACGGCAAAGCACCAGCAACGGTGGCGACGCTGGTCATTAAAATCGGGCGCATACGCACTACGGACGCTTCAACGGTGGCCTCAATAACGCTTAAACCCGAATCCCTGAGTTGGTTCGCAAATTCAACGATCAGGATGCCATTTTTAGCGGCCAAGCCAACCAACATCACCATGCCTATTTGACTGTAAAGATTTAAGCTTGAGCCCAGTAAATACAGGCCGATCATCGCCCCGGCCAGCGCCAATGGCACGGTTAGCATGATCACTGCCGGGTGGATAAAGCTCTCAAACTGCCCAGCCAGCACCAGATACACAACCAGTAGCGCTAACGCAAAAGTCAGAAAAACCGCGCTTCCAGAACGTTTTAATTCGCGCGAATCGCCTTTGTAATCAAATCGCGCCTGCGGTGGCAATACCCGCTTGGCGGCCGCTTCGACGGCATCCAGCGCTGGGCCTAGTGTCGCGCCCGGGGCAATTCGTGCCGAAATTGTTAGCGCTCGCAGGCGGTTAAAACGGTTGAGGTTCGAGGCTTCCGCGCGTTCGCTTAACGATACGACGCTGGCCAAAGGCACCAGCGCACCTTGGCCTTGCGCACCGCTGGGGCGTAAAAATAAGCCGGTCGCATCGGTAGGACTTTTGCGCTCATCGCGTTCGGCTTGCAAAACCACGTCGTATTCTTCGCCATCTTTGACAAAGGTTCCGACCCGGCGCGAGCCCAGCATGGTATCCAAAGTGCTGGCGATTTCTTGCTGGCTGATGCCTAAATCAGCGGCTCGGTTGCGGTCAATATCGACTTTGATTTGCGGCCGGGTATCTTTGTAGTCATGATCCACACCCATCAGCTGCGGCATTTTTTGCAGCTCCGGCAGCAATAAATCACGCCACTTCGCCAGTTCTTCATAGGTTTGCCCGAGCAAAACAAACTGCACAGGCTGACCAAAACCGCGACCAAAGCCTTGACGCATCTGTGGAAAGCCCTGGACACCAGGAATGCTGGAAATATCCTTGGTTACTTGCTCCATCACTTCCTGAGTGCTGTCAGCGCGCGCATTCCAGTTCGGCATCACCACCACCGCTTGCGCCGATTGAAATTCCTCGCTGCTCGCGCCGCCACCACCACGCGGCGCGCGCGTGCTTAGTCGTGCAATTTTACCCTCGTCGACATAGCGCAGCATGCGCTTCTCCACTTCGGCCAATTGCCGCACGGTGTAGTCATAGCCAGCGCCCTCAGGGCCATTGAGTGAAACAAAAAATAAGCCGCGATCTTCTGCAGGCGCTAGTTCATTTGGAATGATTTGAGCAAGTCCAAAAATGGTGAGCATCGCCAGGCCCAAAACCCCCAGGCTGAGTCCAATTTTCCCCAGAAAGCGATTCAAAAAGCGCCGATAAGCCGCACTGACTTGTTCGTTGCGCGCTTCAATCCAACCACTCAGGCCAGCGCGGCCATGCTCGGTTTTATCCAGCGCGTGCGGCCGCAACAGCGCCGCGCACATCGCAGGTGAAAGCGATAACGCCACGAATGAGCTGACCGCCACGGCCGATGCGATTGCCACCGCAAGTTCGCGAAATAACCGCCCTAAATTGCCTTCCATAAAGGCGATGGGCACAAACACCGCAATCAACACGGCAGTGGTAGCAATCACGGCAAAACCCACTTGCCGGGTACCGCGATAGGCGGCAATCAGCGGCGTTTCATTTTCCTCATCAATGCGGCGTTGACAGTTTTCCAACACCACAATCGCATCGTCCACCACTAAGCCGATCGACAAAATCAGCGCCAGCAGCGTCAGCAAGTTAATCGAGAATCCAAACGCCGCCAAAAAGATAAAACTGGTCATCACACACACCGGCACGGTCACCGCTGGAATCAATGCGGCACGCCACGAACCCAAAAATAGATAGATCACCGCGACCACCAGCAGAATCGTAATCGCCAGGGTGAAATACACCTCGTTCACCGCCGCCTCAATAAATTCACTGGTATCCACCGCCAGCACTACCTTGGTTCCGGGCGGCAAATCGCGTTCAATCACGGCAATCTGCGCCTTGACTGCGCGCGATACGTCTAGGGCATTGGCGGTACTTTGCTTGATGATGCCCATGCCTACCTGGGGCTCGCCGTTGCCGCGGAAATAGGCGCGTTTTTCTAGTGCGCCCAACTCAACGCGCGCCACTTCGCTTAAACGCAATAAATGCCCATCGCTGCTTTTGCGAATCACCATATTGGCAAAGTCATCGGCCGTTTTATAGGCACGCGGAATGCGCACGGTAAAATCACGCTCGCTCGATTCAATGCGCCCCGCTGGCAGCTCGACATTTTCCCGTTGTAATGCCGAAACCACATCACCCACGGTCAAACCGCGCGCCGCAAGTTCGTCATTTTTCAGCCAAATGCGCATGGCAAAGCGCGGTGCACCGGCCATCATCACGCGCGCCACACCGTCAATCGTGCTCAAGCGATCCAACAAAAAGCGATCCGCATAGTCCGCCAATTCCAGCGAATCAAGCTCGGTGCTAGCTAAGTTCATCCAGATCATGACATCGGCGTCGCCGTCCACTTTGGCCACCTGCGGCGCATCGGCTTCCAAAGGCAGTTGCGCGACTGTGCGGGAAATCGCATCGCGCACATCATTCGCCGCCGCATCTATCTCTCGGTTCAAACTAAACTCGATCGTGATCGAGGAGCGGCCGTTGCTGGAAACCGAGGAAAGCAGCTCAATGCCCGAAATACCGGCGACCGCGTCCTCCAAAATTTGCGTGATCCGACTTTCCACCACTTGCGCAGGCGCGCCACGGTAGCTGGTTTCGACATTAACAACTGGCGGATCAATATCGGGAACTTCGCGCAAGGGCAGCACGCGAAACGCCAGCGCGCCCAGCGCCACCAGCAACACACTCATCACGACCGCCAATACCGGGCGTTTTACCGAAAGATCAGATAGCGTCATAAATTACTGCATAAAAAATAGTCGATCCCAGTATTGGATGGTATCGCGGGTCTATTCAACGTGCACAACGGCCAATCGGCGTAGGTTTTACATTGAGCGCGGTGATTGGGCGTTATGCTCAGTGCTTCATTACTGACGGGGGTGGGTGTGGATAGCGAACAAATAATCGAACTTCGAGCACGTCCGCCCAGGGTTTCACCGTGGTTGTCTAGCTTAGGTGCAGGGGTTTTGGTTTTACTTACCACTTGGGGCATTGCTTGGTTTATGTATCACCAAGCACAGCTTGCGATGATGGGTGAAATTCGTTTGGGGCTGCAGCGCGCGGCCAAACTAGCCGCTGATCGCATTGATGGCGATGTCCACGACAGTTTTCGCGAAAACGCACTGAACTCCAGCCCGGCCTATCTGGCGGCGAATCAGACTTTGCTTGAGCTGACCGCGTCGGATGCCGACTTAGCCTTTGCCTACAGCGTCATTGAGTATAAGGATCAGTTCTTTTTGGTGCTAGACACCGACCCGCCGGAAGGCCCAGCAGATACCACCGCACTGACCGCCTATGGCGATGCACCGGAAGAGCTAAAAGCCGCAGTGCGCCAGAAGCAGGCCATGAGTTCAGCTGCACCTTATACGGATCAGTGGGGCACTTTTATTAGCGCCTACGTACCGTTTAACAACAAAGCCGGGCAGTTTAGTGGCGTCGTTGGCGTCGATTTAAGCTTGGCGAATTTTGAAAAGCGGCTGGAACCAATGCGGCAAGCCGCGTGGATGGCAATCCTGGTCGGCATGCTGCTTGCGTTAATTACCGGGCTTTCGCTTTGGTGGGTACACAAGCGCGATAACGCGCTGCGCCAGCTTGGGCGGCAGCTCAGCAACGTCAACGCGCTATTAAACGTTTCGCGCGTGCTCGGCTCGAATATCGGGCTTGATAATTTGTTGCCGATTATCGTCGGCAAGACCTCAATTGTGATGCGCGCTGAGCGCTCTAGTTTGTTTTTATACGACAAAGTCAAATCAACGCTGACCGGGCTGGTTGCAGAGGGCCTACAAGCAGGCGAAGAAATCGTCATTTCTGCGGGCAAAGGCATCGCCGGACGCGTAGTGCGTACCGGTGTTACTGCCAACGTGGACAACCCCAGTAAAGATCCAGACTTTGATGACAGTTTCGACAAAAAATCTGGTTTCAAAACCCGCGCCATTTTGGCGGTGCCAATTCCAGACAGCAAAGGCGGTGTGCTGGGCGTGTTGCAGGCGCTAAATCCTACCGATAACCACCCTTTCGATGACGATGACGTTGCGATGCTCAATGCACTCGCGGTGCAAGCGCAAATTGCGATTGAGCGCGAGCGGCTTAATCAATCGGCGAATGAACGACGCAAATTAGAGGAAGCGCTGCGTTTCGCGCAATCGATCCAAATGGGCATGCTGCCGCAAAACTTTCCCGACCCGAAAAAGACTGGTGTTGAGCTTTACGCGACCCTGATCCCGGCGAAAATGGTGGGCGGTGATTTCTATGATTTCTTTTGGATTGATGAAGATCGCATTGGCTTGGTAATGGCGGATGTATCCGGCAAGGGCATTCCCGCCGCGCTATTGATGGCGAAGGCGATGACGCTGATTCGCGCGTATTTGAGTGCTGAATCGGACCCAGCCGAAGCGCTGCGACGCGCCAATGACGAGCTGGCACATGACAATGATGCGGCGATGTTCGTCACCGCCTTTGTCGCTATTTACAACCGGCGCGATGGTGTTTTGCAATACAGCAACGCCGGCCACAACGAACCTTATTTAGTGCGCGCGAAGTCGGTTATTGCGCTGGATGAAGCGTTGATGGTGCCATTGGGCGCGCAGGTAGGCATGGAATTTGTCAACGCCAGCATTACTTTAAAATTCGCCGACGTCTTGTATCTTTACACCGATGGCATCAACGAAGCGATGGATCCTGACTTCAACGAATACGGCGACGAGGCACTCCGCGAGTTTTTAGTGCAACACGCATTTGATCCTATGCCCGCACTGACCAATGCCTGCATTGATAGCGTGCGCAAGCATGCCAAGGGCGCGGAGCAAAGTGACGATATTACGGTGATGGTGATGCGGGTTCGCACGATTGGGTAGGGGTTTAGGAAGGCAAGGTAGGGTTCATGAAAACGGAATTTGATTCGTTGCCTATTCCACTTCAACATATGAAATGCCCCTCGCGTCACCCCGGCGCACGCCGGGGTCCATGGATGGGCAGCGCTAAAGAGCGCACACTTAGGCGTTACCGCTGGGTTTGGAGTTCTAGCTTCGCAGGTTTCCTGGATCCCGGCGTGCGCCGGGATGACGTGGCGCTTCTTTAAATAATCCGAAAAACTGTCAGCTATCCCGCCCCAATAACGCCGCCGCACTGCCCACAAACGCTTGCGCAATCGGCATGCGCCAGCCAATCCCAAAGGCGCGGCGTTGGCAGCGAATGATCGGCGGGGCTTGTCGGCGCTTGAACTCAGCGCGCGCGATTAACTTTAATACGCGATCCACTTCACTCAGCTGTGTCGGCAGTAAAAAAGCGCGCAAGCTGGAAGCCTCATCGGGCGCTAAATTCGGGCCTTCAATGGCAAGTCGCAAAATTGCATCAAGCACCGGATAAATCGGTAGCGCGTCCGAATCCTTTTGCCCCGGCGCCAATTCTGCGGAGGGTTCTTTGTCAATGATTATCTGCGGAATTAGCTCGCGCCCAGCCTGCTCATTGATCCAGCGGGACAGCGCATAAACATCCATTTTGTAAAGATCGCCGATCAAATTCAGGCCGCCATTCATATCGCCGTAAAGCGTGGCATAACCGACACTCATCTCCGATTTATTGCCGGTCGAAAGCAGCAAATGACCACTGTGATTGGTTAGCTCCATTAGCATGCGACCACGCAGGCGCGCTTGTATGTTTTGTTGCGTTAGTGGACTAGGAACCGCACCGTGTGCGCGCTCAAAATCAGCAACCGCTAGCGCGAACTGCGCTTCAATGGGCGCGGTGCGTAATTCGACGCCATACGCTTTGCACAAGCTAACTGAGTCATCGACCGAGCCATCCGAGGAATAGCGCGACGGCATCGTTACGGCCAACACGTTTTCCGGGCCCAATGCGTGCGCTGCGAGTGCGATAGTTAGGGCGCTATCAATACCGCCGGACGAGCCAACCACCACTTGCTTGAAGCCGCACTTACGCGCGTAGTCACGCAAGCCCAAGGTAATTTGCGCATGGAAAAACGCCGGTGCGCTGCTGGGCGCTGTTTTTGGCGTCGGTGCTAATAGTGCTCGCGAAAAGTCGACTAAATTGAGGTCGCGATCAAACTCAAATGTGGCGCTGTCCGACTCGAATGCGGCTAGCTCGGCCTTGAGCTTGCCTTCACGGTCGATATAAAAAGAGCTGCCGTCAAACACAATTTCGTCATTACCGCCCACTTGGTTGAGCGAGAGAATAGCGATTTGATGGCGCGCAGCGGTGCTTTGAAAACGCGCCATACGCTCGCGGTATTTGCCGACATTACTCGGGCTGGCATTGATTGAAAGCACCATAGCCACGCCTGCATCGCTCAGCTCTTTGATCGGCACATCGTCGTATTCTAGATCGGCTTGATCGTTCCAAAGATCCTCGCAAATCGCCAAGCCAATGCGATTGCCACCCAGATTAAATACACCCGGTAAAATGCCCGGCTCGAAGTGGCGCGCTTCATCGAAAATATTGTAAGTCGGCAATAAACGCTTGTGATAGCGATACACCAATGCGCCATCTGCCAACACACACAGCGCGTTGTGCAGCGGCTTACCCGCGCCCAAGTTACGGTCGATAAAACCGGTAATGAGTGCCGCACGTTGGCCTGCCGTTTGCTGCATCAACCCGCTTAGCGCCTGATCTTGCGCCGCTAAAAATGCTGGCTGCGTCAATAGATCACTGGGGTAATAGCCGCTTAATGCCAACTCGCTAAAAACAACGGCGTCCACCGTGGCGGCGTGCAGCGCATAAATACTGCTGATCTTTTCGCAGTTGCCGACAAAGTCACCGACAGTGAAATTGCATTGTGCGAGTACGATTTTCATATGATTTTATGCCTCTGTGCCTTGTATCAAATCAACTATTTGCGGGGTCGGGAATTAGCTTTATTTGCCGCAACGCGGCAACATGAGATAGCCCAGGGCAACGCCCTGGGTTTGATCGCGATGGATATCTAAGCCCTGTAGGGGCGAAATAGCGGTATTTCTGTATCGCCCTTACAGGGCTCAAATTCATTACGCAATCAATACTCAGGGCGTTGCCCTGGGCTATCTTATTTTGCCCCTTCGGGGCAATGTCAGACGACGCTGAAACGAAAGACGACGCTGAAAAGATGCTAGAACTCGACATTAGTTTGAATCGCAACCTATCGTCGCCCACTCATAGCAAAACTACTCATCGGCGGGTGCGCCGAGAACACCTGCTTTAAGTACGCCAAATAAAGTGGGTCATCGCACATTGTTTTACCGGGCGAATCGGACAGTTTTGCCACCGGCTGGCCATTGCAGCTGACCATTTTTATCACGATATTGATCGGGCTTGCGCCTACATCACAAGTTAGGTTCGTACCAATACCAAACACCGGCTTGGTGCGCCCGACAAAACTATCGTGTAGCGCCAACGCTTTGGGCACGGTCAGGCCATCGCTAAACACTAGGGTTTTGGCGTGTGCGTCAATGCGATGATCACGGTAATGGCTGAGCATTTTCTCGCCCCATTCCAGCGGATCACCCGAGTCATGGCGCACACCATCAAAGAGCTTGCAAAAATACAAATCGAAGTCACGCAAAAACGCGTCCATACCCACCACGTCCGACAGCGCGATGCCCAAATCGCCACGATATTCTTTTGCCCACGCTTCAAACGCAGCGCGCTGGCTGTCGGCTAAACGTGGCCCTAGCGCTTGAAACGCCTGCAGATATTCGTGCGCCATGGTGCCAATCGCGCTGATGCCTAAGGCCTTGGCAATCATGACATTGCTGGTACCGCTCAGTTGTTGCGGTAACTCATGCTTGAGCGTGTGCACCACTTCTTGTTGCCACGTGCCACTAAAGCGCCTGCGCGTACCAAAATCCGAAAACACAAAATGCGCCACATCCGGGTGCGCTTGGATCAGTCCGATCTTGTCGTCCAACCGTTTGCGCGCGATGCTCAGATCCGGCACCGTGCCCAGGGCTTTAAAATACAGCTCATTGATGATCGCCAACAGCGGCACTTCAAACAAAATGGTGTGTAGCCACGGGCCGCGAATGCGGATATCTAGCCCCTGGCGCGTATCAATTTCGACATAGCCTTCATTGAGCTGAAATAGCCGCAGAAAATCGACAAAATCCGGCTTGATATAGCGCAAGTTGCGTAAATAGCTGAGTTCGTCTTCGTTAAATCGCAGTGCGCAAAGTTGCGTCAATGCCGCGCGAAACGGCGCTTCGATCACCAGTAAATCCACAGCCTCAGTGCGGCAGCGAAAGCGGTACTCCACCTGCGCGCCGGGAAACTGATGCAACACCACTTGCATCATCGTGAATTTATACAGATCCGTATCTAATAATGAAACTAACATCTTACGACTCCAATGCCAGCAATTCGTTGGCCGATTGAATCAGCCTAACACCGCTTGCCAACAACTTTGCTTCCGCTTGTGCGCAGGTTTCTACCGTGATGCCACGACAGGCACCCAGATTGACGATCACCTCGAACCCGGCGCGGCGTAATTGCAGCGCCGTGGTGCAGACGCAATAGTCAGTCGCCAAGCCGCCGACCAACACCGTGCTAACGCCGCTAGCGCGCAAAAACTCAATCGCGCCGGTACTTAAGCGATCCTGCAAATCATGGAAGCACGCGCCATAAGGATGCATGTCTGGCTCCACGCCTTTCCAGACAAAATAATCGTAGTCACTGGGCTTCGGTAAGCTGTCTAGCAGCTCAAAACCACGGGTGCCGACGACGGCATGTGCGGGCCAGCGGATATCCATATTAGAGTTGGCCATATTCGCGCCTTCGATAGGCGAAAACACTGGCGCGCTTGGGGTTGCTAGCCATAACGCCTTTAGGCTGTGCGCGTCTTTAGAGCCAAGTCGATATTTCGCAAACTTGGCTTGGGCATTGAGCTCAAAAGCAATCTCATCGCCGCCGGCTACCGGCAGCTCGTCTGGGCAAACGGGTGTAAAGGTGTATTGCGCATCGACATCGAAGGCTGCAATTTGCGCTTTGCTGGGCAGTTGCATGTGCGCTTGATTGGCGAATTTGGGCTCAGACATTTTGGCTTCCCCTTCGTGGATTGCTTGGCCTCATTACCTCGACAATAGTCCAGTTAGCGTTGCAATCGCTGCGTCGCCCATAGACTAAGTTGTTCTCGATTAATTTTTGCATTGTGGCGAATATCCACCGGAAACTGCCCGGAATACTGCAGAAAGTGGCTAATCCCCGCGCACAAGGGGTGGCTGGTAGCCAATACTTGTAGGCGTTCAATAATGCTAAGCGGCGACAACCCTTTCGCCCTGCGGTCCAACTCGAAAATCAGTACCGGTTTTTGCATGGGCACCAAGCCAACACCAACCAGCGCACTGCGCAGAATTAAGCCCGAAGCATTAAAGATCGCCTCGACTTGTTCGGTGTAGAGTGTGCCGTTCACGGTGTGCACTCGGTGCGATTTGCGTCCGCAATACCAAAGGCGGCCCTGATCATCAAAGTAGCCAACATCACCCATGCGGTGCACACAATGACCATCTTCATCAATTTTCGCCAGCGCAGTTTTCTCCGGCGCATTGAAATAGGCCTCAGTCACACTCGGCCCGCGCACGGTGATTTCACCAATCTCAGCCACGGCGCAAAGTTGTGCATCCTGCCAGTGCGCGATTGCTGCATCGGTAATCGCAATAATGCGCACCGTGTTTTGCGCCAGCGGTGTGCCCACGCAAATGCCGCCACCGTTTTCGCTTAAAGCCCGCACCTCGCCTAACAATACCCGGCCTTCCACAATCGCCACCGGTAGCGCTTCGGTCGCGCCATACGGCGTGAAGATTTGCGCTTCGTTAGACAACATTTCGCGAGCCAGCTCCACCAGCTTGGGCGGCACCGGCGCACCGGCGCTCATGACCGTTTTCACGCTGACAAGTTTTTGCTTGTGCAGCGCGCAGTGCGTGGCAAGTTTTTGCAAAAGTGCGGGCGAGCCAAATAAAGAAGCCACCGAAAACTGCCGGATCGCGCTGATTAATTTGTATGGATCTGCCTGCGCTGGCCGCGTTGGGTCCATCACCGGAATAACGCTGGTACAGCCCAACGCTGGGTCGAACAGCGCGAACGGCGGGAACGTAGGTAGATTCACAGTTCCCGGTAGAATCTGGAATGCATCACGTAATAGTTCGACCTGCGCGACAAAATGCCGGTGCCGATATTCCACGCCTTTAGGCACGCCGGTGGAGCCTGAAG
>JAYVAQ010000143.1:0-6754 GCA_043750875.1 Rhodanobacteraceae bacterium | reverse complement strand
CTTGGCGCGCCACCGACTCTGGCTGCGCACTTTCCCATTCGCGCTGAATCCGCTCAATCCCTGCATTATCTTTACTGGCGATCATGCCCTGCAGCATTTGCGCTGCCGCTGCCTCACTGGCGGCGACGCCCGAAAGTGCTTGTGCGTTGGTAGGCTCGATACGCAATACCGCTAAGTAACGCGCCAGCGCGCCGCGCGCGCCCAGCCATTCGCGCGCGCGCTCAGCGCTCAACGCCTGTTGCAATTGCTGCTCTAGTGACGCTGTCGCAATCACCGGCGGCGTTGGCACACTTGACCTTGGTTGACCCAGTCGCGCGCGCAGCGTCGCTACACGCGGATCATCGGCATGTTGGCGCGCCAGACGATCAAGCAATGCCGCACTTTGCGTAGGCTCGCTGCTAAGCAAATTTTGCGCTTGGGTTAGCAGCTCCGAAATGCTGCGCGCCAAGCCTGCTTTTGCCTCGGCATTTTCTGGCGCGGTTTGTACCGCACGTTCGTACAGCGAAATCGCATCGAATTTAGTATCGTCAAACCAGCGTCCGGCCGCTTCTGCGCTCTGCGCTTGCGTCAATAACGCGGCAATTTCGGCAGCATCGTTGCTGGCTTGATTGCCAGCGATCATGCGGCTGATTTCATCGCGCTTGATGTAGGCACCGGCAGCGCCAGCAAGTACGAGCACGGCGACGATCCAGGGCCACACACCCCGCGCGGGTGCGCGTTGTGGTGCCGGTTTGCGCCACGCCGCTTGATCCATAGCCGGATCCATTTGGCCAAACGCAGGCTCGGCGCGCGGTTCTGCTTTCGGCCTGCCCAATGTGGGTTCAACGCGCCCGCCATTTCCGGCATTTCTGCCATTGTTGGGAATGCCAGGCACGATTTGCTCACGCAAATTAGGCTCGATGCGCTCACGTGCGGCGGGCTGCGCGCTGGCACGCTGCACCGTTACATTGAAGCCTTGCTCGCCGGTCGGTGCTGAATTAAATGAGGCAGACGCGTCAAACTGCGGTTCAATGCGCGCAGGCACGACCGGAATTTTTCGCGTGCTGGGCAATGCCGCAACCGGCACGACCGACTGCTGCTCGGTTCTAATACCGCGCTGTGATGCGCGCTCATCCAATTGCGCCTCGCGCACTAACGCCGCCAATTCGCGCCCGGTTTGTACTCGATCCGTTGCTTCTTTTGCGAGCATGCGATCCAACAATGGCTGTAGATGCGCATGTTGTCCAGGCAAACGCGGCATCGGCGCGGTCATATGCATAATGCCGATCGCTAAGCTGTCGCTCGCGGTGTAGGGCACTTTCCCGGTCAACATTTGATAGAACACCACGCCCAAGCTGTATAAATCGGCGCGGCCATCCACCTCTTTACCTCGCAGCTGCTCCGGGCTCATGTAATACGGTGTGCCCACGATCGAGCCCGCGTTCGTCATCATCGTGGCGCTATCGACGGTGCGCGCGATGCCAAAATCGCTCAATACGCACGAGCCATCGTCACGCAGCAAAATGTTGTCGGGCTTGACGTCTCGGTGGATGTAGCCTTTGCTGTGCGCATAATCCAAAGCCAGCGCCATCTCAAAAACCACGCGCAGGGCTTGATCACTGTCCAAGGGCTGATCGTCGGCCGGCATCACCGGGCCGCCGGAGAGAAATTCCATCGCGATGTAGGGCTGTTCACCGCTGACACCAACATCAAAGATACTGACCACATGGCGATGCTGCAATTTTGCCGCGATGCGCGCCTCGCGCAGAAAGCGTTCGGCGAAGCGTGGATCGCTTAGTAAATGCCGGCTCATTAATTTGAGCGCGACCTCGCGATCCACCGAGTCTTGATGCGCCAAATACACCTCCGCCATGCCACCTTTGCCCAAAACACGCAGCATGTGGTAGCCAGGAATTGCCTGAGGGAAGATTTTGGACACAGTCATTAGATGAACAAACGTAAGTGGGGCTGAATGTAGCGCAAAATAGCCGCCTCCGCCTGAGCGGGCGTAAGCAACTCATGCTGAATGCCTAAAGTTTGGGCGTGCAGTGACGGCAACTCGTGTGCGATGGCTGCGGTAAAGTCGGGCGTTCTGATGCACGCCAAAAAGTGACGGTTAAACCCAGTGAAAAAATTGCTGATCGCTAACATTATGCAAAAAGTGCTGATTGTCCTGGCACTCAGTGGCTTTGCAAGCATCGCACTTGCCGCCACAACCTCGCCTTATAAAGACATGGAATGGCTTGATTTGATGCCGAAAGAGGAAGTCGAGGCATTGCAAAAGGCACAAGGATTGCCGGTCAATCATGACGCCAAGGGCGAGCAGCAAGGCAGTTATGCCACAGTGCCGGGTGTAAACAATACTAAAATTCGCCTGGCGGGCTATGTGGTGCCGGTCGAGCAGACCGACGATGGGCAAATGACTGAGTTTTTTTTCGTGCCTTATTTCGGTGCCTGTATCCATGTGCCACCGCCACCGCCGAATAATATTGTCTATGTGAAAATGGCTAAGCCAATCGCCGCTGCGGATATGTTCAACGCTTACTGGCTCGAGGGCACCATTAAAACGGAGCGTTTAAGTAATGACATCGCCGCCACCGCGTATGTGATGACCGGTGATTCTTTGAAGCTGTACGAATGAGCTCCGAAAATATCCGCCCGCTCGATCAGGGCTTGCACCTAGATTTGCGCGAACGCTTAAGTTACGCGGGTTATCTTTCGCTGGATCAATTGCTCGGTGCGCAAAATCCACGCTGCGAACCGGCGAATCACGATGAGATGTTGTTTATCGTGGCGCATCAAACCTCAGAGCTGTGGATGAAGCTAGTTATTCACGAATTGCGTGCGGCGATCACGCATCTGAATGCAGATCGCGTGGATTTGAGCTTAAAAGTTTTGGCGCGCGTCAAACATATCCAAAAGCAGCTTTATGAAACTTGGGCGGTGCTAGAAACGCTGACACCGAGCGAATATTTAGGCTTCCGCCATGCGCTCGGGCCCGCCAGCGGTTTTCAGTCCGAGCAATACCGCACCATTGAGTTTTTGTTAGGCAATAAAAATGCCGATACCCTGGCGGTGTTTGCGCATGATGCGGAAAAGTCCGCGCGCTTAACGGCGGTGCTGCGCGCGCCTAGCCTTTACGATGTATTCCTGAGCTATTTAGCGCGCCACGGCCATGCGATTCCGGATTCTTGTCTAGCCCGCGATTTCTCTGAGCCGCATCGGCGCAAGCCAGAATTGGTGCAGGTATTCAAGCAAATTTATGAGGCGCCGCAGAAGTATTGGGATGCTTATCATTGTTGCGAGCAATTGGTAGACGTCGAAGTCGCGTTTCAACTTTGGCGCTTTCGCCACATGAAAACGGTGGAGCGCATAATTGGCTATAAACGCGGAACCGGCGGCAGTGCTGGTGTTGCATTTCTCAAACAAGCGCTGGATCTGACATTTTTCCCAGAATTATTTGATGTGCGCACCGAGATCGGTGTCGCTTAGACTCTAACTTTTTGATAGGACGATTTAGGAACATCCATGTCCCTTTCCCTGAAAGATCAATTGATCGCAGCAGGTTTGGTTAAACGCGACGCTGCCAAGCCCAAACCCGCGCCGCGTCCGGCAAAATACCAGGCTCCGGCTGCCAAAGCGCCAGCAAAACCGGTCGAGCCTTCGCTGGCTGAACTTTATCGTGCGCGTGATCTAGCGGCGCAAAAAGAGCTGCAGGAAGCGCAGCGCTTAAATGTCGAGAAAGCACTGGCCAAGCGCGCGCGTAAAAATCAGGCTCTGGCGCTGATTGCTGGCAAAGCCGTCAACACCAATGAGGGTGAACAAGTCTCGCCGAAAGGCGACACGGCAGAACTAGTTGTTCGGCATTTTGAATATGCGCGCAAGATTCGGCGGATTTATTTGACCGCCGAGCAGCGTACCCAGCTCAATGCTGGCGAGCTTGGCATTGTGCAATTAGACGGGCATTTTAGTTTGCTGCCGCATGCCGTTGTGGCGGCGGTGCACGCAGTCGCGCCAGAATTTATCGCGCTGATGGGGGCAAGTAGCGAAGCAGTATTGCCAGTGGAAGATCCCGCTTATAGCGATCCTAAACATCAAATTCCAGATGATTTAACCTGGTGATTGATGCAATTCGACCCATTTCGTCATTGCGAACGAAGTGAAGCAATCTCAACGCGCCTCCAATGAAATGCGAGATTGCTTCGCTGCGCTCGCAAAGACGAATTTAAAGTTCGTGGTCGTTCGTGGCTAAAGAAACCAGCTTCGAGCGCACCGTACTGCTGCGTGCCGCACTGATGGCTGCACCCGGTGTGGTGCTAGCGATTGTGGTGCTTTATTACGTAAATTGGCCGATGTATGTCAGGCTTTTGGCTTTGCTTTCGACATTGTGCGCCACCGTATTTTTTATTCGCCGCTTCGTGCAGCAATTGTTTTACCCCATTAATACCGCGACAAACTTATTAGAAGCGCTGCGCGAAGGCGATTACACCCTGCGTGCCAGCACGCGGCCGGGCGCGCTAGGCACCTTGGTTGCCAAGGTGAATTTGCTTGCGGAAACACTGAAATCTGAGCGATTGCGCGCGCAAGAAGCCAGCGCGCTGCTCAATAAAGTGTTGGATGAAGTCGATGTTTCGGTGCTCGCATTCGATGCGGACGAAGTGCTGCGGCTGGCGAATAAGAGCGCGCTGGCGTTGTTTCGCATCGGCGCGAAGGAAATAGGCACGATTACCGCACACGACATGGCGTTGGCGGAGTTTTTAGGTGGTTCAGCCGAACGGGTAGAGCCGCATGGTTTTCCTGGCGGCCAGGGGCGTTTCGAGGTACACCGGCGTACTTTCCGTGATCGTGGCCGTGAACATCAGCTACTCGTGATGAGCGATATGACGCGCGCCCTGCGCGAAGAAGAGCGCGGCGCCTGGCAGCGCTTGATCCGCGTGCTCGGACATGAGCTAAATAACTCTCTGACGCCGATTCGGTCGATGGCGCAAAGCCTGGGCGGCATCTTGGCGCGGGATCCGCGCGCGCATGATTGGGAAGAGGATATGCGCGATGGCCTTGCCACGATCGCTGATCGCGCCGGTGGCTTAAGTCGATTTATGACCGCGTATGCCACCCTTGCCCGCTTGCCGCCACCGAAATTAGCGCCTACCGAACTGGTGCCACTGCTGCGTCGCGCCGCCAAGTTTGATCCGCGCAAAGCCGCCACATTGATTGAAGGCGAAGCGGTGAATTTGTCGCTTGATGCCGATCAAATCGATCAGGTATTGATCAATTTAGTTAAAAATGCAGTAGAAGCAGCGTTAGTCACTGGCGGCGGCGTGCAGGTGCGCTGGCAGGTGCGCGCGAAAGACGTGCTAATTGAAGTTTTGGATGAAGGTACCGGCCTTGCCAATTCCGATAATTTATTCGTGCCATTTTTTACCACCAAGCCTAGTGGTAGCGGCATTGGCTTGGTACTGGCACGGCAAATTGTTGAAGCGCACGGGGGGCTGCTGAATCTGCGCAATCGCACCGATAATTTACTGGGCGAAAACAAAACTGGCTGCGTGGCAGAAATTACCTTGCCGTTGAGCGATCAAGGCCGCGTTGGGCTCGCGCACAGTTGAGTAGCTCAAGGTGTTAATCGGGCAAGTGACGCCTAGGTAAATCAGGCGCGTCGCCCAAATCCAACATCAAATGCCAATACGCCCAAGATTTTGCATCAATAATTCCAGGCGGCGCATTTTGTAGTGCAAAACGTAATTCCGTGTCACTCACAACCGCGCGCAAAACGCGCATATCGCAGTCACGTGCGTGCGCAAATGCGTACGCCAAAAACCGCACCGGTTCTTTGAGCGCGATTTCCGGTGCTTCGAACCACACGAGGCGTTGGGCAACGTGGCGTGTGGCTTCATTGAGTGGGATGACCAAGCTGAAATTTGAGTTGCTCATAACTCGGGCAGCTTTTGCAGATCCAGGCCACGCACCGCTTTCGCCAGGTCGCGCCGAATCGAATTTGCAACAGTTGCCAAATTGCCATCGGCGTAATAACACAACGATTTCAAAGTTTGCTCCGGTGCAAAATGCGGCGGATACAGCCTTAATCCAGCCGCTAAATGCGTCGCTAAATCAATTTTTGCCTGAAAAATAAGCGCATGAATGTCCAGATAATCTTTCGCCTCAGCGCGTTTTTGCAGCACCATCGCTTTCATGCCCGCAAGTTCGAGTAGGTGCCCCAGGGCGATATCAGGTGCCTGAATTTGCCAAGGCGGACGAAGCTGGGGCAATTTTGGTACGCCGAAAAATGACAGCAGCACCGGCGCGCCTCCGGCAAAATTCAAACGCATACTGAGCGTATTTTTTGCCATCGCAGTAACTTCCGCGTGCTCAAGTAGCACATTCGTTTCCAAAAACTGCTGCGGGTCAAAGTCAATTCGCCCGAAGAAATCAAAATCTACGCTTTCTCTATGTCCAAGTTGCAGCGCGATCGCGGTGCCGCCGTAAAGCGTGAAAACCTTTGGCACCGCTGATAGCAGCGGCCATAAGCTGCGCTGAGCCGCTGGCAGGATGTGGAGCGCAAGATTCATCGACAGTTGCTATCACAGCCTTTAACGCGTGCAAATAAGACGATGTATCACGGGCTCCAAAACAACTTCAGTTCCGCACACCCTGGAGACACCGCGCCCAAAGGTGCGGTCAACCAGGCAATTGCACCCGGCGTCATACCGCGCACTGCGCTGCTTTGTCCGGTCGTTAACAGCGCCAGGGCCGATTCAAGGCCTGGGTTGTGGCCGAC
>JAYVAQ010000142.1:0-15576 GCA_043750875.1 Rhodanobacteraceae bacterium | reverse complement strand
CTTTAAGGCAATAACTAGCTTTTGCGAGCCGCCACCTTAATTAATTGACTGGGGAACATGATGAAAAGCGTTGCGGCCTACTCAGAATTTTTGGAAAACCCATCGGCGCACGGTGGTGCTAATTACTGGCATCGCGTTTTGGCCGTAATTTCTACTCTCCTGCGCGGCGATCACGAGGGCGCGCGGGCCGCTACGGCGGATAACGCAGCCGCTGAGCTAATCAATGTGCGGGCGCAGCTTGCGGCGATGCAGCGGGCGAACTTAGCGCTCAAGCAGCGCCTTGCGGCGGCGGCAAGCGCGGTGGAATTGGCAGAATTGGCGCAGCTTGCCTACACCGATTGTTTAACCGGCTTAGCGAACCGGCGCGCCCTGCTGACCGCTGCGGGGCGCGAAATCGCACGCATGCAGCGCAGCGGCCGCCCGGCCTGCGTGGTGCTGGTGGATATTGATCATTTCAAAGCCGTCAACGATGACTTTGGCCACGCCGCAGGCGATGCCGTGCTGAAACTGACCGCCGAAACGCTAGCCGCACACACACGCAGCACCGATACGGTGGCGCGCTGGGGCGGTGAGGAATTCGTGCTGCTGTTGCCGGAAACGGATTTGGCAGCGGCGCAAATTGTGGCGGAAAAGTGCCGATTGGCGGTAAGTGCGCAAAAATCCGTATCGGCACAGTGCCACTGCGCGGTCACGATTACGCTGGGTGTTAGTCTGATTGGCCCAGGCGATACCAGTGAAGCCGCGATTGCGCGTGCGGATGCGGCGCTTTATCAGGGCAAAGCTAGTGGGCGTAATCGGGTGGTTGCTTAAAAGCGGGACTCAGCTGCAATTTCGGAAACAGTGGGCTGAAAACTTGCAATCGCTATTGACTCGCAGCGCTTGAAGGGCGCTGTTTTGCCGCCTGCAGATCCTCTGAGTCGTCAATGAAAAA
This sequence comes from Rhodanobacteraceae bacterium, assembly GCA_043750875.1. Lineage (GTDB taxonomy): Bacteria > Pseudomonadota > Gammaproteobacteria > Xanthomonadales > SZUA-5 > JANNYA01. The sequence continues at coordinate 14,645 of JAYVAQ010000142.1, read as the reverse complement.
CCGCGCGAGGACATTGGTATCCAGGCTTTTCACTGTACCCCGCCCAGCAAGTGGACGGGTAAATCGAAAAACTCCAGCTAACTCTCAAACTCAAAGGAATTTCCATGAACGCATTCAATCGCATTGTAGCCGCCCTCGCTGTCGCTCAGCCCCGCTGCATTCGCCGGTAAACCAGTCAACGTCAACGTCAACGCCGCAAGCGCCAGCGAATTGGCGGAATCATTAGACGGCATCGGCGAGGCCAAAGCACAGGCAATCGTTGCTTATCGCACCGCACACGGTGCATTTAAAAGCGCCGATGCATTAACTGAAGTTATTGGCTTGAAGACCGTTGAAAAGAACGCGGCATTCATCAAGCTGGGTCCGGTGGCTGCGAAGTAAGCTGACAAAGCGCGTTAGGCTACTTTCGACCGTAAGTGCTGTCGTGATCAGGTGCCAAGGTTAAAAAGCGTATAAAATCCCCGTCGCGATAAGCGGTGCAGCGGCGCGACTGCGTAATCCTTAGTGAATAAATCGCATCAACGCCGAGCGGTGGTTTTACGCTCACGATCTTTTCCCACCTTAAGCCGACGTCGCGATATAGCTGGCTCCAGCGCAACTGCCGGATTTTTCTCAGGGTGTCGATCGCGGCGTTGCGCTCGGGCTTTTGCAAGCTAAACAACTGTTCCTGAAAAATGGGGTTGTTTAAGTCCAGTCGAATCGCGCTGTCGTTGTCCATTGGGCTTACTTGTTTGCCGCCAAAATTGCATCAGTTTGCAAATCAGAAGCCGCATTTTGAGTCGACCATGCAAGTGCGCGCGCCAAGTCAGAAGCCGCATTTGCGCTATGCAGCCAGCGCTCGTTGTCTGGAATGACGATCGCCGTGCGTATTAACCAGACGCCCGCCTCTTGTTCCTCAACCAGAACTTGGCGGCCGGCAAATTGTTTGCCTAGAGAAATTTGCCCATTAGCACCGATAAGCTTAACTGTCGGGGATGCTGCAATCGTGGGCATAACAAACTCCTTGGTGCATTACTAAATTAGTGCGGCACAATAGCACGGTTTCCCGCATTGCCAACCTAGCCCATAGCGTGGCGATCCCCTCAATTCACCGAAAGCGCCCGTAAAAATGCCTCCAGATCCAGCATTTCTTGCGCATTAAGCTCCAGTGGCCGGATATCGGTATCAGCCATCGCGTCGCCCCTGCCGCCAGCGTTGTACAAAGCGATAACCAGTGCCAAGGTGCCGACGCTGCCATCGTGCAAATACGGTGCAGTGGTTCGCAGCTCGCGCAGGCTCGGCACTTTTTGCAAGCGGAAATCGCGATCACGCCCGGTCATATCGGCGCGGCCAATGTCGTTGTTGAGGGTTAGGCCGTTGTTGCGAAAGCTCTCGTCGCTGTAGTTTTGCCCTGTGTGGCAGCCACTGCAGCGGGCTTTGCCTTCAAACAGCAGCAACCCGCGCGCTTCGGAGGCATTGAGCGTGGTGCGGTTGCCTGCGCGGTAATCATCGACGCGATTGCGCGGCGCAAATTTCGTGGCTTGGAAGCTTGCAAGTGCGGCGGCGATATTTTCGGCGTTGGGCGCTTGCCCGTAGACGCTTTGGAATGCGCTGCTGTAGGCTGCATTGCCGCTGATACGCTGCACGGCCTCGCTAATCGGCAGGTTCATTTCATGCGCCGCAGTGATCGGTACTAAGGCTTGACGATCAAGGGACGTCGCTTGACCACTCCAGCCTTGGAAAGACGAAAATGCGCGATTGAACAGCATGGGTGTGTTGCGCACCCCGGCATCGGTGGGTTCATTGCCGCGCGCAATGGCCTTGCCATCGGTGAAGCTGCGATTGGCTTGATGGCAAGTGGCGCACGAGGTTGTGCGTTGCTTGGACAACATCGTGTCATTAAAAAGTGTGTCGCCTAAAATCGCGGCAGAGGTACTAAAGCGATCCACTGCACTCACTTGACCTTGCAAAGACGATAAATGCGCAGGTATTTGGCTAAGCAAAGCGGAGCTTGGCGCGCGGTGGCTGCGGCTAAAGGCGTTGTGCGCGATTTCATGCGCATGGCGGGCAATGTTTGAGACTTTGAGCTCGTCTAGGATCATCGTTGCGGTTGAGTTGACCGGGCCCACTTGCACAGCGCCGGTCGTTTGCAGCGTGCCAAAGCCGCTGACGGCCATGCTTTCAGCGCGGCTGCCATTGACCCACAAAGCTAGATTTTTATTAAAAGCGTTGTAGCTAAAGGCAATGTGGGTCCACTGATCGTTTGGGATTGCCGGGCCGGCCAGCTGTCGGCGTACACCCGCGCTGTCTTGAATCACGCCGGTGACGGTCGTGCCGCCCGCTAAAAAGACTTCAATACCGTTTTGCAGCGTGAACAGCCTGACCGTGCCGCTGGCGCTGCTTTTTCTCAAGAAAAAATCAACCGTAAAACCGCCCTGCAAACTATCCCAACCGCGCGTGCGCGCGACGTTGAGATGGTTGCCAGCATTGAAATGAATGCCTTGCCCCACGCGGCCGACCAAGATGTCGCTGTTATTGAACTCCAACGGGAAGCGTGCGCCAACGAGCGTGGCGTTATTGAAATTCCCTGACGTGTCGGGTGTGTTCGTCTTTAAATAAGTGCCGATGCGGTCCATTTGCTCGTTCATACCTAAAGCCATAACGTAGCTGCCGTCCAAGTAATCATCAAAGCCAACTTCCGAATAGTCCTCGGCATTGGAACCAAACAGCGGGTAGCTCGGGCCATGAACTGAATAGGGGATTTTGAGATCACTTACATCTTTGTAGGCGCTCCACATTGTGGTGAAAGCACCCGGCGAGGATAAAAATAATCGGGAATCCCGATGTCGGCTGCGATTCGTGGGGCCATCGATATGGCGAAAGGTCCAACCGGTCCATCGGCCGACGACAGTGGTGGCGGTGCGCCGTGCGGTCATGCCTTCGCGCGAGGCTTGGAAAAATAGCTCTGAACCATCATGGCTCACCCAAGGATAGGCCCCTTTGACCAAATCGCCGCGCATATAAGCGCTACCGGCCGCGTCGCGCAGCGGGCGCTCGGCAATAGGAAAACGCACCCGGAACGGCATGCCTGCGATCAAAACATTGCGATCATCATAATGCATGTCGGAAATCGACTTCGGCGTGCGCCAGTTACTGGTTGCGCCCGGTGTGGGGTTCCAGCTGTAGACCAAGTTGTCAATTCGCCCGTTGTTTTCTGGGTGGCCCTGACAAATAACTAACCGGCCATCGATCGTGACCGAGGGCTCGATGCAGCGAAAATCTGCGCCGCTCTCCAAGCGCAAACGCGCGAAATCCGTGGTGAAGCGCGCACTGATCACTTCGGCATCGGTAGTACCCGCGCCACTGACAATAATCGTGGCTTTGCGGATACCCATCTGGTCGTTATCGTTGTTGCGCAACGAGGTGTGATAAACCAGGGCGCGATAGGTGCGATGCGTGCCTGAAGCGGAAAAACCGCCCGTCGAATTTGATGGGAAAGGGTTTTCGCCCGAAGAATCTGGATCGGGCGCGATCGCAATCCAGTTGTGCTGCATATCGGGCGCTTCGGTTTCAAGCTCCAGTGCAATGCTGTTGTTGCCAAATGCATTGCTAAAGTTGGGCGTGCCATCGCCGTTCAACGTGATGCGTTGTGGTCGAAAGCTGCTGGCAAACCAGCCTGCCGTGCGCGTACGGACGAATACGCGACCATCCCAGGTTTCAGCATGGCCGTTGCCACCAAAACCGGTATCCACCGAACGTGGAAAAATCCGCTGCTTGGCGTTATTTAAGCTATAAGTTGCCGCGCTTGGAGCGGAAAATTGCCCGGTGCTGATGGCCTTGCCGTCATTGTCGCCATTGCCGCTATTGACGGGCGGAACGTTGACCGCAGTCACAGCGACAGATCGCGTCATGCTAATCGCAGCATTGCCCGCATTATCGCTGACGTCATAGCGCAGCGTGTAGTTACCCACCACAGCGGTATTCACGGTGCCGGTTTTGACAATTCGCGCGGTGATGTTGCCATCGACGTTGTCTGTGGCGGTTGCACCCGGATCGACAAAGCTAGCACCCTGCACCAATGACATTGCCGCGCTTCCGGTGAGCGCAATCACCGGCCGTGTCGTGTCGAGCGCTGCCGTCACAGTGACGGTGCGTGTCACACTGACGGCGGCGTTGCCAGCATTATCGGATACGTCATAACGCAGGGTGTAGCTGCCCACCACAGTGGTATTCACCGTGCCGTTTTTAACGATGCGATTGGTAATGTTGCCATCGACATTATCCGTCGCAGTCGCACCTGGATCGACAAAGCTGCCGCCTTGAACCAATGTTATGGTCGCACTGCCGGATCGTGTGATCACCGGCCGGGTGGTGTCGATTGGTGGTTGCGGTGTATTGGTGGCCCAAACGGCGGCATTGGCGGTGGTATAGAGCACGAAGTTGCCGTCGCTCTGTAGGTTGGCACGGTTCGCGCCTTGGCCATTGGTCGCCGTTGACCAGCGCGCGGTACCAGCGGAATTTCGTAATACCAAATTGCCATCGGACTGCATATTTAAGCGCACACCACCTTCACCGTTCGTCGCAGATGACCATAACGCCTGCCCGCTACTGACAACGCGCAACACTAAATTGCCATCGCTCTGTAAATAAAACCGGAAGCGGCCATCGTTCGATTGCAGATACTGATTCGACACCATAAATTCGTTGCTAAGCAAACGATCACTGCCATTGCTAAACGCAGCGAACGCCAAGACAGGCATTAAAAACAGCAACAGGGTGATCAATTGTTTCACGAGTTTCATTTTGCGCGCAGCTTATATAGTAGTTAGTTTCATAAAAGTGATAATTGCGTCGCAAAAAAGGACGGCGCTCACCGACTTTGGGCCGCGCATGCTAATGAATACGTATGCATAACACATGCCGCAGTGCAACAAAGCGAATACTAGTTATTAGCTTGACGGTTTAAGGTTTTGGGTTTGAAGCTTTTTGGCTATCCAGGATTTGCCTGTGATGTCACATCAGGCGCGCTCAATGCGATACACCGCTGCGGGTGGCAAGTTTTTCCACACGCTGCCGAGCTTGCGCGCACGCAAACCCAATTTATGCATGATGCTGGCGGGAATAGGATTGCGCCAACCGTAAGTGAATTGAAACAGACTGGCATCGCTGCGCAGGCAGCAAAACGCGCCGCGCATAATGGCTTCGATTGCAGCGTCTGGCATTGCGCGTAGCGGTAGGCCGCTGACAACGGCGCCGACTTGTAAGCCAGCATCGGCCAGCGGCGCTAAATCAAGCGCGCTGCCTGCATGGATGTGCGCGCCAGCAAAGCGCCGCCTGAGCACGGCGCGATAGCTCGGTGAGCTCATAACCTGTTTTGCTGCCGTCTAATAGCGTGTCAGCGCTGGTAACGACCGCTAAAATTCGGCCACGAATCGGCCTCGTGTGGCTAGGTGCTTGCGCAAAGCCCAAATCTGATTCGGAGGCCAGCTTATTCGGCTTGGCTTCTTGCTCCAAATCAAGACTTCGAACGTAAAGCCAAGCACACAAGCCAAGCAGCAAAATCAAACCCAACAGACTGCCCGCAACAATTTTGACCACGCGCAACATCAGCACACTCCTCGAAAATTTGGCGCTCGCTTAGGCGATACGAGCCAAACATTCTGGCGAGCAATAATCAAATGAAAGTGAAATTCAAAATCCGAGCGCGATTGCGTTATCGTTTGGCCAATTTTCTGGCCTTGCGCCTGCGCCACCACCAAAACAACCCCAATGGCAGCGCAGCAATGCCCGCCAGAATCAGCGCAATCCCACCTACGCCGATCGATTGCTTCAGCAAGCCCCAAGCTTCGCTGGTCATGCTGGTGGCAAAAGCCAGCCGGGTTGCCTGCAGCTGTTTTTCGCCCTGCCAGGTGCCTTGCATAAAAGCCTCTAAAGTGTCGGCAATTTCGGGGTGCGAAAGCCATAAATCGTTGTCGTGGCCTGCGCCGTCAATGCGCAATTGCGAAGCCATCGAAAAACCGGGAAGTGCTGCTTCCATGTTCGCCGGTGGCGTGCGTCCGTCCATGCTGCCGGTGACAAAAAGTGTCGGCACAGCGGTGATCAGCGGGGTGCGAAATACAGCGCCTAAATCAGTGATGCCAAGCTCAGTGCCGATATCTGGGAAGGGAAAATTCAGCGCGCCGCCGAGCACACTTTTTGGCGTTTGCACAGCTATCTGTGTGGATCGTGTGGATCGCGCAGCGCTAACGCCGCTGGCGATATCCATCGCCAAAGGCATGGCGCGAAAACTCGTCAGCGCCTGTTCGTAGCCCTGCACGTATTCGCTCAGCAGGCCAGCATCGCCTTGCAATGCTAGGCCAATCGCCAGCGGAACATGGCGCATGGTGTCGCTTTTGGTAAGCATCAGCACCACACCCAGCTGGGCTTCAAATGGACCGATCGTGACTTGCTTGCCACTCATTAGCGATCGCGCGCGCAGTGGAGTTTGCGCGAGTTTCGCGAGCAACGCATGCAGATTGGCGACGACCGGCTTGAACTCCTGAATCACCGTGGGATCTGCCTTCGCCTGCGCTTCAATTTGGCTCAGCAGCGCATCCGCAGCCAGCGGCAATTTCAAGGTGTCGTCTGGGCCTTCGTAGCCCATTAGGATCACGCGTTCGATGTGCGCGCCGTGGTTGCGTAGTACCGCAGTGGCCAAATGCGTTCCGTAACTGATCGCCCAAAGCCTTAGTTTCGGCACCTGTAGAGCCAGCCGAAGCGCGTTGACGTCGTGCGCATTTTCTTCGGTGTTGAAGGCATCCAAATCAATATTCTGAGCGCGCCAAAAAGCCACGCACTGTGCTGCGACTTGGCGCTGGATCGCCAGCTTGGCAGCGTGTCCCAGTGCGCTCATTGCTTGATGCGGGCATTCGGGCGGCAGGCTGGATTCGCCCGCACCGCGCTGATCCAGCAGCAACACATCGCCGTGTTGGCGCATGCGATCAAACATCGGCCAGCGTGGGCCGCGCGCGCTGCCAACGCCCGAGCCGCCAGGGCCGCCGGCCAGATAGATGATCGGCGCATAGCTGCGCGCGGCCCTCGATGCGGTTATGGGTGCGTGCAAACGTACTATGCGCAGCCGCAAGCGGGCGCTGTTCGCGTTGGCGTATCGCGCGGGCACCTCAAGCCAGGCAATTTCGGCAGCGTGCGTGCCGTGCGCCTGGGTTTCCAGCGCGTAGGGCTGAAACTGCAGGGGCGCTGTGGCCGATGCAAGACACGCATATAGACTGAGCACAAACGCGTGAAGGCATAACACAAATAAGCGAAGCATGAGGTACTCACGATAGCTGGGGTGCGCCATCATCCATGCGATTTCGGCTTAAACCACCGGCGTCTCGGCTGAACTGCTCAAAGCGTCGGTCGAACGGCTCGTACGCAGCGGCATTGGCCGCTATGCTGTGACCATGAATCTTTGGATCCGCGCGCTTTCGGCCAGCTGCCTACTTTTTGCGGCGGCGTTTTTGTGGCTCAGCGCAAGCAATTTGCCACCCGGCTGGAGGCAGCTCAGCGCCGAGATGCTATTGGGCGATGCCAGCTTGGCCGCGGTGCAGTCCAAGGCATCGTGGCAGCGCATCGATCAAAAGATGCTTGCGGCGCGGCGCGAAGTCTACTGGCTGCGCTTTCGACTCAAGCCACCTGAAGCGCTCCGTGTTGAAATTCAAACTGGTACGACGCAAATTGTCTCAGACCAGGGACTTTTTCTTGCGCTTCGTGCCGCTAGCGAAGTGTATTTGGATGGCCAACTATTGGGGCGTAACGGTTTGCCCGGGCCAGATGCCAAAAGCGAAATTCCGGGTCAAATTGACTGGCTCAGCCCATTTCCGCCGCAGGCCACAGGTGCTTCGGCTGCGCAGGTCGAGGTGTTGATTCGCGCCTCCAGTCATCGCTTGCCGAAGCTATTTTCTACTGCCGATGCCTATGTCTACATCGGCGATATGGAGGCGCTGCAGGCCTTTCGCTATCTGCGTTGGTTAGTCATCGCGCTGGCCTGCGGGGTGATTTTGGGTGCCAGTCTGTACTTCTTGGCGATCTATCGAAGCCAGGGCACGCGCCAGCGCAGCGGTACCTATTTATTGCTGCTTGGCTGCTTGGGTTTGCTGCTGCCTTGGCTGGAGGCCTGGCGCTTTCTGTGGGGCTATAGCTATGTCTGGCATGGGCCGCGCTTGATCGGCTTGCAGGTGCTGCACAGCGCTGTGGCTTTGCTGCTGCCGATTTATCTGTCGGCGCGCATGCAGGTTCACTGGGCACGGCCTTGGTGGGCGCTTTGGCTTGCGGTCTGTGCGCTGATTTGGCTGCTGGTCGCGGGCGCGGATTCGCGGATGTGGCTGATGCACATGGTATCGCTACTGATTAGTTTAATAACGATCATTCGCGCGCCTAAGGATGAAGATTGGGCCACGATCTTGCTGCTGATTTTGAGTAGCTTAGCGCTTGCGCTCTTGAGTGGCACCAACTATCTGGATGGCTTTTGCTTTATCGCGCTCGCGGTGCTGATGCTGAGCCTGCTGCTGTCCCACACGCGCGAGCTGCTGCGCACCGCTGCACGCACCGCGCAAATCGATACCGAGCGCGCGCGCCTGCGCGCTGAGCTGCTGGGTCGGGGCATGCAGCCGCACTGGCTTTTGAATGCCTTGACTGCGATGCAGGAACTGATTGAACAAGATCCCACGCATGCCAGTCTGATGGTGCAGCGCTTGGCGGAAGAATTTCAGAGTCTGCGCGCGGTGTCTGAGCGGGCGCGCATTCCGCTTGCAGAAGAGCTCGCGCTGTGCAGCAATCACCTGCAGCTGCGCGCGCTGGTGCACGGAATGCAATTTTCATGGCAAGTGCAAGGCGAGGTTCAAGCGATTACTTTGCCGCCTGGAATCGTGCACGCCTTGATCGAAAACGCCTTCACCCATGCCGGCGCCACTGCCTGTGCGGTCGCGGGATTTGAGTTCAGTGTGCACAAGCGCGATGCGCGCTGGTTGCTTCGCCTGAGTAGCGCACTTGCCGTAAGTCGCAGGCGAGCTCTCGAGTCAATCGCCCAATCAATAACAGAGTCAATGTCAGAGACAGAGCCAGGGCAAACGCCCGGACGCGGCACCGGCACCGCGTTTATTCAAGCCAGCCTGGAGGTCGCTTTTCCAAAGCAGTGGCGTTTTACGCACTGTGCCCAAGATCAGCGCTGGATTGCCGAATTGAGCGTGCCCGAATTGAGCGGGCCATGCGCATCTTGATCGTGGAAGACGAACCGCTGGTGCGCCAGCGCTTGCTGCGCATGGCGGGCGAAATTGCCGGTGTGCGCGCGCGCTTTGAAGCCGTCAGCAGCTTAGAAGCCGCTGCCGAAAAATTGCGCCACGCAGCCATTGATGGTTTGCTGTTGGATTTAAATCTGGAAGGCGAAGATGGTTTTTTACTGCTGCGCCGCGCCGTCGCTGGGGCTTATCACACCGTTGTGGTCAGTGCGCACAGTGAACGCGCCTTGGAAGCCTTTGCGCTGGGCGTTCTAGATTTCGTGCCCAAACCATTTTCCCGCGAGCGCCTGAGTTTGGCACTAGAACGGCTCTTAGGTGCCGCACAATTTCGCCCAGGTAGCGCGCGCTGGCTCGCGGTCTGGCGTCCACAAAGCACCGCACTGGTCGAAATCGCCGACATATTCTATGCCCGCGCCGCAGGCGATAGCAGTGAACTAATATTGCGTAACCAACGCACCGAACTACACGATAAACCACTGCAGCGTTTAGCTGAACTGCTGCCCGCAGAGTTTTTTCGCTGCCACAAAAGCTATCTGGTCAATTTAAGATCGGTATGCGAATTCAAAGCCTATGCCGGCAGCCGCTATGCTTTGCTGCTGCACAACGACGAAGAAATACCGGTCGGGCGATCCCACGTGGCGCGCTTGCGGGCGGAATTGGCAATAAAGTCGTCATCGCAAATGAAATGAAGCAATCCAATTTTGAAATTGCTTCGCTGCGCCCGACGAATCTTCGCCGGACTAATGAAGTCGATTTCAACATTTTTGGAACATCAAAATTGCGGGGGTATAAAGCGACAAAGCAGCGATTGACTTGCATGCGGTTGGCGAAAAATGGCGCATGCACCTCAATCGCACGCCAAACCCGCCGCTTGCGTCAATCTAGTCATCGGCATTTCACCGCTGCCTATGGCCGGGTCAATCGCCTGCCAGCGCAGCAGCGCATCATTAGCGCCGCTGACGCTAAACGTCACTTGCCCAAACAGGCTGGCGCGCACATCGCTCGGGCGAAATGCGCTGCCAAATTGCGCGCCAGTGGTGCGATAGGCGTCTAGCGTGACGCTATTGCCGTTCGTTGTCGCATTGCCGACTAAATACAGCGGTGCTCCGTCTAGATAGACATACCAAGTGAATAGCGCTTCGGTGTTGCTGCCGCGCGGGAACAGCACCATGGTCAGCCCATGCCCGGACTGCGCTGGGTTGTACCAATTGCCGGTGTGGCAGGCGCTTAACGTTGCGGCAGGGCGCGGCGCGTTGAAATCAGGCCGGGCCAGCGGTTGCAGCATTAAAATTTGCGTTTGCGCGGTGGCGGTATCGGGAAAGCTCAGCTCGGCGCGGTCGGGCGCTAAAAAGCGCACCGTGACTTTTCCTAAGGCATTTTGCTGCACTTGGCTGCTGGCAAACGCGGGTGGAAATTGGCCGCCTGTAAGCGCTTGCAACTGAACTTCACCGCGGTTTCCAAGCAGCGGCCCTACGCCATAAAACCACGCCGGTTTGCCGTTTTGGTAGCTATACCAAGCAACGAGTAAGCGCGGGTCTTCATTGCTGTCTAGGACTTCTAAATGCAGGCCTTGGCCGCTCAAATCGGGGTTGTACCAATGCCCAGTATATTGCGCATCGGCGCTTTGAATAGTGCGGAAATCAATGTTGCCAAGTGCACTACGCCACACGCCACGGCCGTAGGTGAAGGCGTGCAGAAAATGCGGCGCGGTGGTGTTGATGGCCAATTTTTCCACAATCGCCGCGCCAAAGCCGGTTTGCTCGGCGCTCCACGTCGCCCCAGTGTCGTTACTGACAAATAACCCCAAATCGGTGCCGATATAGAGCCGACGTGAATCGTTGGGATCAACGACGATGCTGTGCACCGGTAGGTCGGGTAAGTTGCCATCAATGGCGCTAAAGCTAATCCCGGCATCGACAGAGCGATAGACGTGCGCGCCACCAAAGTTGGAATAAGTGGCATACAGCACGCCTGCGTCACTTGGATCAAAGCTCAGGCTAGAAACCCAGCCCTCGCGTGGCTTTGCGTTCGTCCATACGCTGTTGGAATCACTGGTGTAAGCAACGCCGTTGCGATAAATGCCGTTCGCCGTTGCCGCAACAACCAAACCTGGAACCGCTTTATGCGTGGCGATGGCGTTGATCTGATCGTAAAAGCCGAGCCCGAAATTGGCGCTTGCGACTACCCAAGTCGTGCCGCGATTACGCGAACGCCAGACCCGCGTGGTGCCAAACCACACGGTATCGGGTGCTGCTAAATCCAGCTCGAACGGCGTGACAAATAGGCCACGATCGGCAATGCCACTGCGAATGCTGACGAAGCTTTCCTCACCCCGCACGGCACCATCATCGGCACGAAACATATTTCCGTTTTGATAGCTTAGATACAGCCGGTTTGAATCGCGCGGGTCAATTGCGTTATAGGAACCATCGCCGCCAAAAGCGAAGCGCCAATTGCCACGATCAAAAAACCACGTGCCATTGTCTTGTGCGCCCGCCAACATTCGCTGGCCATCGCTCGCCACTGAGCCATGATAGAACTGGCTGGAGCCCAAACCTGCCTGTGCGGCGCGAAATTGAGTCATAGCACCGCTGGGCCCACAGGGCGCGCTTAGGCCACGCATGACCGGAGCACGGGCATCGGTGGTCAGCGATACGCCGCCATCATTGCCAGCGTAGAGTTTTCGATTCGTCTCGCCATCATAGGCCGGGTGAAAACTAAGCACGTGATGGTCAGCATGATCAAAACCGGTTTGATTTCTACCGCGCCACCAATAGCTGGCAATGCCAAAACTGGCACCGCCATCATCAGAACGAAATAAGTCAATGCCGCCTACCCATACGCGCTCAGGCGATAACGGATCAACAGCAATGGTTTGGTCGTACCAGCCGGCGGTTAAGAAGAAGTTCGAGCTATTACCGAAGTTGCAGCGGCTGTTTTCGTGCGCCGTTAAGTTATGCAATAAATAGCTGGATATTGAATCGCTGACGCTGGTGTTACGCAATTGCGCGCGCCAACTTTGCCCGCCGTCATCGGATCGAAACAAGGCGTGCAGGCCATTGTTGTAATCGCCCACACCATCACCGTCCCGATCTGGGCCTTCTAAAATACTGGCGCTTAAGCCATAAAGCGTACGTGGCTGGCTGGGTGCTACGGCAATTGAAGTTCGGCCCATCCCTGGCTCAGACAAGACTGGCGTGAAGTTCACTGATGCGGCGCTGGCATCAGTTGAGATAAAAATCGCCGCAGGGCAGGGGCCATTGCACACCTCACCTGACAGCGTGCCGCTGAGGTAATAGCGATCTGCAACCGAGCGGGAGCTACAGCTTGCTAGCAACACTTCGGCACTATTCTCAACGCGCAGCTCCAACTCGGTGCAACCTTCATATTGTGCGGTGTCCATCCCAGCACTTGGCCGCAGCAGGCGCTCAAAACTAACGCCGCCATCGCGCGTGCGCCACACGCCACTGTTGCTGGCGATATAGACCCGATTTGAGTCCTGCGGGCTAATCTTTAGATCCGACACATAGGCGAAATCGCTATTTTGTGTGCCCGTCCAGGGCGACCAATGCGCAGCGCCATCGAGTGATTTATAGACGCCGCCACCGCGCATCGTGCTGTAAGGGTGTGCCGTGTTGCGATACAGCTCGCCCGTGCCCGCCAACAGCACGCGGCTGTTCGAGGGGTCCATCGCCAGCGCACCAATGCTTAAATGCGCCAAGCCCACGCCCGCAAAGCGCCAGGTCAATCCTTCATCACTGCTTTCAAACACGCCACCGGAAGCCGCACCCGCGTATACGCGATATGGCGGTTTTGGCTCAATCACAATTGCGCGCGTGCGCCCGGCGAGCTGATCCGGGCCGACAAATTGCCAAGCACTGGCGCGCTTTGATTGCACGCCCAGCATAGTACCGCGCGCACGCTCGGCACGCGCCAACCAAGCGGGATCGATATTCGGGTTATTCCGATTCGGCGCACGCCTGGCCGACTCCCAGCGAAATCGCTCGTCCGGGCTATCCGTGCGAATCGGTGCCCGCACTTTTTGCGAATCAGATCTGGCCAATGTGTCTGCCGTGTCGCTAGCGCCAGACTTATCCAGCGTCGAACATTGACTCAAGCACCAGCAAAGGGCGACAAAACCAGAAAGTGCGGCGACAATACGCATAGTGTTTCTCCTCGTTCGCTGATTAGACGCCCTATTTTGATGTGCTTGTGTGGCGAATCGTCTGGATATTTTTAGTGCTGTTGCGAAAATATTGGGCGGCGCAAATATTTGCTAGCTTTGTTAATCCACTTCTAAATCAAGACGATAACAAGGCAGCGATGTGAGTACCTAGGAAGGCATACTGGTTGAACGTCAACGAGGGCTTCGCAAAGGCAAGGCAGTTAGCTATTTGGTTTAGAAGTGGAATTACTTATAAAGTGTCCGGTTTCAAAATATAAAGCGCCCCACAGTACGGGCATTTCTCGGTGCCCGTCGCTTCAATGGCCAGCATCACGCGCGGATGCGAATTCCATAACGTCATGCCAGGCATAGGGCAACTCAACGGCAAGTCTGCATGCGTCACGTTGTAAATATTTTTTTCGTTCGCGGGGATCAATTTTTGCGCATTCGTATTGGCTCTGGCCATGGTGCAACCTTTAGGTTTTTAGCGGGCTAAAGTGTACGCTGCGCACCTAAATTACGCACCGTCATTGGCGCGTTCACGTTCCCATGTTGAAAAACTGATGTCTAAAATCGCAATGCAAGCGCAATTAATCGTCATCGAAGGGCCAGACGGCGTAGGCAAATCTACGCTGCAGCGCGGCTTAGCGGCGCATTTAGCAGCGCAAGGAATGTCTGTTTTGCAAAGCCGCGAGCCTACCAACGGGCCGTATGGCACGGCATTGCGTCAAGCTGCACTTAGCAAACGCTTAGCACCTGAGCAAGAACTTGAGCTGCTGCTGAAGGATCGGCGTGCGCATGTGGCCGACGTGATTGCCCCGGCACTCGCGCGTGGCGAGTGGGTAATTTTGGATCGCTACTATTTTTCCACGATCGCCTATCAAGGTGCGGCCGGCCTGGATTTGGAGATGTTGCAGGCCGTCAATGAAGCTTTTGCGCCGCCGCCTGATGTGCTCTTACTGCTTGATTTGCCAGTTGAGGAGTCGTTAAAGCGCATCAAGGCCCGTGGCCTAGCAAGTGATGAGTTCGAGCGCCCAAACACGCTCAAACGCGTACGGGAAATTTTTCTAACCTTTGCCGCACTTCCTTATGCAACGTTGATTGATGCTCGCCAACCGCCAGAGGTTTTGTTGGAAACGGCGAGCCGAATAGTGGCCCGGCGCACTTAAGCTTCAAATGAAAAACGGCGCAAATGCGCCGCTTTTACTTAAACGCCGTGCCAGGTT
>JAYVAQ010000141.1:0-4033 GCA_043750875.1 Rhodanobacteraceae bacterium | reverse complement strand
TGTCCACACTGTGGATAGTCAAAACCGCCTCAGTCAAATCCAGAAAGATGGCGCACTGCATGTCAGCTACAGCCAAAACGCCCAAGGCGACACCACGCTTAGAAACTTTGCGGGCGTCGGCAGCGAGAACATTTTTGCGAATGGCTTTGAGAATGCCGCACGTACGCCTGAGTTCGTCCCAACCCAGGCGCTAAATTATGACCGCGCGCACCGTTTAATTAGCATCACCGGTGTCGAAAGCTATCAATACGATGCGCACGGAAGACGTGTTTTAACCGCGCGTGCTACCGATGGCCTCAAGCGATATCAGCTCTACAGCAATGCGGGCGTGCTGATGCACACCGAAGATCAGCGCACCAGTGAAGTGATTGACTATGTGAACTTAGAAGGGCAGATAGTTGCCGAACGAAGCCAACCGCTTTTTGGCGGCATGGTGACGACGCGCTATCAGCATGCGGATTTACGAGGTAGCCCAACGGTAGTAAGTAGCGCAGGCGGCACCCAAGTCGAACGCAGTATTGAACAACCGTTTGGCGCGCCGTACGACGGCATTTATCGAGATGGGCCGGGGTTTACTGGGCATGCGACCGATGCGGCCAGTGGGCTGACTTATATGCAGCAGCGCTATTACGACCCGGTGGCGATGCGGTTTTTGAGCGTGGATCCGGAGCAAAGCAACTTTAATCATTACGCGTACGCGAAGAATAATCCCTATGCCTATGTTGATCCGGATGGGCGATATGAGGTACGACCCGGTGCACAGGCGCTTATTGCGGGAACCCTAGCCACAGGCGCAGTCGCCGCGTCGTATGTTGTTGCCAACGACATTACCGTGGTCCTAGTCATTGATGATCCACTTTTGGTGCCAATTGGGGTAGGTACTGCCGTCGGCGTAAGCGCAATCTACGCTGTCGATCAACTCGCGCAGGGTGTTGAGGATTTGGTGCAGTTGGCTGAAGAAGCGCTTGGCGGCGATGGCTCAGAGTCACCTTCCTTGCCTACAGGACTAATGGGTGACAAAGACGAAAAATTTGGTGAACAAGGCAAACGAGTCAATAGTGGGCCGCTAAGCGAAGCTAACGGGGGTAAAGGTTCCGCTGGCACTGATTTTGAAACACTTACTGGAGGGGACAGCAGACCAGCGCAAGCGGGGGATTCAGCACCTCCTGGCAGTCAGGTTGGATCGAATGGGATATTTCTTCGCCCTGGAGACGCAACAAAACCACCACGAATTGATATTCCAGCAAACGGCAATAAACCACATGAAACGCTCCATTACCCGAAATAGTCCCAATGAGAATGATGCTATGAAATCTTTATGGAATTGCCTTGCTGATGATGGACTTGTACAAATGCGACGACCGAAGGACAAAAATGTAAGTATTTTCCGCGTATTCGTAGAAACAGCATCGAACACCATGTTTGAGATTTATTCTCGGATGACAGATTTAGCTGAGCGGGTGGAGATTGGCTCAGTCGACATTTCGCTTTTTAAAAGTACCGCAACACAATTAAACGCGAGCGCATTTTTTGGAGATCATGATTCACGATGGTCTACTAATTTAAGGCTGTCCAGGCTCAAGATTTTTGAGTGTGGCAGCTGGCACGTTTGTGGCGTCAAACTTGTACGTCCATCAGATGGTGCGTATCTTGCTTTCGTTCCCGCTGATTGTCCTTTTGGTGTTGCGGTTGTCTCGTCGGAGCAAGGGGAGTTCGGTCGAACCGAGTATGACTTTGATCTATATCAGGAAGAGGTGTTCTGATCGTTAGGTTTAGCCGCCAACCGTGGTGAGCAGCGCAGGCGGCACACAAACCGAACGTAGTATTGAACAACCGTTTGGCGCGCCTTATGACGGCATTTACCGCGACGGGCCGGGGTTTACTGGGCATGCAACCGATGCCGCAAGCGGCCTGACGTATATGCAGCAGCGGTATTACGACCCGGTGGCGATGCGGTTTTTGAGTGTGGATCCTGAGCAGAGCGAATTTAGTCGATACAGTTATGGGGCTAATAATCCGTTTAAGTTTGTGGATCCGGACGGGCGGGAAAACAGGGAATTCAATTTTGAAAATCGAGGCACGATTCCTCCGCCGCAAAGCCCAAATGATCGATTGGGGCCTGCGCTTGGCGTCGCGATGGCGGCAATTGTCGCTGTGCCGGTTGTTGTCAGCGGTGGTATCGCAGTTCTCGCCAATCCGGTGGCCGCAGTTGAAATAGCGACCGTAGCAACTGAGATTGCGGCAGGCGACGCTTTGGGTGGGGCGGCGGTTGGTGTTGCGGCTGTCGCCGCTGCGACAGAAGCGAAAGTCATGTTCCACTATACCAATGCGCCAGAATCTGCATTCGCCGAAGGTCTTTGGGCTGGTTCCTCCGTTACGGATGAACTTGTAGATAGTGCGTCAGCAGCAAGTCAACGATTCGGAATCCCGTTACCTGACAAAATCATCCCAATTGTTGATCGTGGACAATTCGTTCCCAATAAGCCTTTTCTCGTTGAAAAGGGTAGGGGAACTGGGGGTGGAACAGATTACGTTAATAATGAGCGGGTTCCTGCAAAAGATATTCTGCCAGCTAAACCGATTAAGGATAAATAATGCTAACTCAAGAAGAATATGAAGAACTTGGAAAGCACTTAAATAAAATTGACATTAAAATGAATTTGTTCGCCGGCGAACATGGCTACAATTTATACGATAAGACGTCGGGAGGTCGGTACCCGAATCGGCGTATTACAAGAATAGACACTGCACACCGGAGCATTCTAATCACAATGGACACAAAAGAAAATGGAGATCGTTTTTCAGAATTTTTCCCTGATATACCGTATTCAATATACGGAGCCGCGTGGATTGACAACTATGACGCTTGTATTCGCTGGCACTGTCCAAAGTTAACTATTGATCGACTGCCATTTTCTGAGCTTTTTAGTAACATAGATTTTCATTTGTCGCATTTTCATAGTTATCTTATGAGCATCTCAGATGATTACATCATCAGATGCAATCAGAAAAGCCAGCTTCCAAAAATTTTGAAGGAACATAGGGCATGCCCGACGGTATAAAAGCGAATGGCGCTAAATTTATCTGACTCACTTTTCGAGAATTGACTTGTTGCCTAGCGAAGCTAGCTACCAATACGACGCGCACGGACGCCGCGTCCTGACCACGCGAACCAGTGACGGCTTGAAGCGATATCAGCTCTACAGCAATTCGGGCGTGCTGATGCACACCGAAGATCAGCGCACCAGCGAGGTCATTGATTACGTCAATTTGGAAGGGCAACTCGTCGCCGAAAGAAACCAACCGCTTTTTGGCGGTTTGGTGACGACGCGCTATCAGCATGCGGATTTGCGCGGCAGCCCAACCGTGGTGAGCAGCGCGGGTGGTAAAGCTCAGACACCCAGGCCTCAGACTTAAAATGCCAGCGGCCCAAAATCCGCTGGCATTTCCATATTTCCCTATCGAGCCCACTCAAAATCCCAGCCAAAACAAATCAAAAGCCAACACCCCCAGCCGCAAACGCGGCGAAAAAATGACTCAATGTCGTCCTACATCTTGTTCAAAATCCGTGCAAAACCAATTCCAAACAGCGTGCGCTGGCTGATTTCCTTAGCTTTGTCGATCAATTCTTCCAATTCCCCAACCACGCGCCAGTAGCCTGAGCCAATGCCTTTCACACGCGTCGTCCAGTGATTTTTATCTAAGCCCAATTTACTTAAGGCCTTCGGCTCGCTCGCCTCAATCTTGCCGCGCTTGCCTGCGTGCCACTCACGGCCGGTAAAATCGACCAGCTCAATATAATCGGCTGCCGAAATGTCGGGCAAATTGAAAGATCGCACGCCGACCAGCGGCATTAACGGCTGATGCGCGCGCTCCGGATTTTTGCGCAGCTGCTGATTGCGCAGCTTCACGCTGGTGTAGCGCGACGTCGCAATATTGCTAGCGATTTTGGCGCGTACTGGATTTAGATCGACATAAGCCATTGCGGCTAAGATTGATTTTTCGCTGAGTAGCGCTTGGCAACGGAATCTAC
>JAYVAQ010000140.1:0-10677 GCA_043750875.1 Rhodanobacteraceae bacterium | reverse complement strand
GCGAAAGAAAAAGGCATTGCCCAAATATGGCTGAAACTGAATTTGAGTTTCGAATTAATGGATTCCAATTTGAGCAAGTTTTGCTCTTAGCGGGCTGTGGGTCAGCGACATTGACGTCTTGCAATCCAGAAGATTTCGACTTAACTATTGGTTTTGCTGGTCCTGAGACAGCATCGCCGACGGCTGAAATGGGCGCGACAATCAGCAATCTAGAAGTTGGCATAACTAATGTCGGCGCTTTAGAAAACTTTTAACTCAGTGTAGCGAACAGCAAATGCTGTTCGCTACCCAAAAAAATATTGGGTAAATCTTGATACAAAAACAAGAATATCCGCCAGAAATCGCAGCTTTGTCAGGCATGCGCGGCTTTGCTGCACTATGGGTTTTTATCTACCACTTTTGGGCGTTGCAGGTGGCAACACCTGTAGCCATTTCATTTTTTGGCGCGCAACTCGATATCAGCTGGTGTTTTACGTTTGGTTGGCTCGGTGTGCCGATTTTCTTTGTGTTGAGTGGCTTTCTGTTGGCGCTGCCTTTCGTGCGCGCACAGCTGGATGCGCCCAACAACAGCAAAGTCGGCATTCGAGCCTACCTTTTCCGCCGCATTTTACGCGTATTTCCCGCCTATTACTTTCAACTGATAGTGTTGATCGCGTTGGCTTACTTTTTTCAATTTGGCGAGTATCCTCACGGTGCAGCAAGTTGGTTTGCTCACTTAACAATGACGTTCTTTAGCCCGCCTTATTTTATCGCAGGCATCAATGGCGCGTGGTGGACGCTACCAATCGAGTTTGGTTTCTATCTACTGCTTCCCATGCTAGCAGTGCTTTTAAAGCCGCAGCGTTGGATTTTATTGCTCATGTTTTGCCTTGGTGCGATGCTCAGTTATCGCTACGTCATTTACTTAGTGTATTCGGGAACGGATGTGCCACTCTACACGAGGGTTTCATTGTTGCCGGGTGTAATGGATTCATTTGGGCTAGGAATGTTGGCGGCGTATTGCGTGCAACATATTCGAGTCAAGGGGGGCTTTGAAGTTTTTGCCGCAAATGCTGCAACATTTGCAATGTTCTTTGGTTACGGTATTTCGATGTTGCTGATGTATCAGTTTTGGATGCACTACTGGAGTGGCGGCTGGATGTCGTATGCCTTCACTCCGTTGTTCAGCGCTGCAATCGCGTGCGGTGTTTTTGGCGCGGCGCGCGGCTCAAGTTGGGCAAAATGGGTTTTTGGAAATAAGGTGATGCGCTTTTTTGGCGACATCAGTTACAGTCTATATCTATGGCATTTGCCGTTGGTTGGCGCGCTCAAACTGTTTCCTCAACTACAAGAAATTGGTGCGGGCCGTCACACAATTTCTTTTGCGATATGCACGGTTGTGCTCACCGTGGTGAGTTGGCTGTCTTGGCGATTTGTCGAATTGCCAGGGATTGCCTGGGGAAAGCGACTTAGCCGCGTTCAGCCTGAAGTATAAAATGAATTTGACCACCCGCCACTCAATTATGCATCTCGTTGCCGCTCAGATGTTTTATCCATGGATAAAACATGCTTAATAGGCTTGCGCGTTAATCAGGCCATTGATTGGAATTAATACAATTATTGCATCAATTGTTAATGTGTTCTGATGCGCCATCAAACCGATCATAGTTGGCCCGTTAATTCCAATGGATGGCTCCTTTTTTTTGTGGCTGCACGCGTCGACAAATTGCGTTCGTTTTGTTGCGTAGTGTTAATGGCAAGGTTGAACAGCGCGGCTTCGAGTTCTACCAAGGCACCATGTGCAAGTAATAGTGGAATTGCTGTTGTAAGCCAGCGCTTGCCTTGGTCAAATGATTTTTCGGCGTTCGCGATACATCCAGCGGCATTAAAGAGTGTTGCGGCGGTGCTCGAGTCCCCATTCTTCAGCAAAATAGTCGCCTGCTGAGCTAAGGATTTTGCGCGGCTTAATGGAATTACTTCGATTCGTTCAAGTGAATGGTTGTCGATAGCGCCCATTACATCCCGCAACGCGTTGTTTTCTAATATTTGCTGGAGTACATCGTCACTTTCTGCGCGGAATTTCATTTCCAGGCGGATGCGTGATAGTTCCTCCGCTAGATCCAGCTTTGCGTTGGGCGTATTGGATGCCTGGGTTTGCTCAGTTAGAATACTTGCAGCATCTTCTGCAACAGCTTTGGCTACGCTGTCGAAGTCGGGTTGCCAATTCACTTCGATCGAGGGCTTGAATCGCCATTTCGTGACCTTGCCCAAATGCGGGCTTTCAATCAAACCTGATTGCTGCAGACCAAGGCGACGAAATGCGTTGTAGACCTCGGTACCCACGCTTTTTGATTTGCTGGTGCGCCAATCTGGAAGAAGCGCCACTTCAGCGGCGCTCACCCACGCTTGTTCCGGTGGATATTGCTTTGCTCGGACCGCCATAAGCGCTAGTACCGGTGCAACCTTGGGCTGCATGCGTGTACTGCCAACGAAGACGCGCATGGGTGGGTAGCTAATTCGAAGCATTGCAATTCCCCTTTCAATGTACAAATGAAAATTCATGACGATATTTCAGCCTGGAACTTGTCGCTAAACTTGCGCGATTTGGCTGTGTCATTACTTCAAACGACATCTGCGTGGAAAACGTATCAGCTAAATTCTATGATTTACAATTAGTCATAAAGAATAAAAAAGTCTTGCGAAATATTATGTAATTGATCCGTTTCACCCAAAAAGTGTCGAAATCGAGTGTAGATTGCGGGCAAAGAACACCGCTGGACCGAAAATTGCGAAAAAATGCAGCGACTTTAATCAGGTTACGATTAATTAGTTGCAGCTAATTGGTGCCAGCGTCGCATTATTCCGGGTCGTAATCCAATATTGGCGCCAGCCAACGCTCGGTATCGCTAACGCTGTCGCCCTTGCGCTTGGCGTAGTCGGTTACTTGTTCCAAAGTTACGCGGCCAACCACGAAATACTGGCTTTCTGGGTGGCTGAAATATAGGCCACTTACGGCGGAGGCCGGCCACATCGCGCAGGACTCAGTGAGCGTCATACCAGCGTTTGTTTCGGCGTCAAGCAGCTTGAAAATCGTGCGCTTTTCGGTGTGATCGGGGCAGGCGGGGTAGCCAGGTGCAGGTCGAATGCCGCGATAGCTTTCTTCAATTAGCTTGTCGTTCGCCAGATTTTCATCCGGGCTGTAGCCCCAAAACTCGGTACGTACGCGTTGGTGCATGCGCTCAGCAAAAGCCTCGGCTAAGCGATCTGCCAGCGCTTTCAGCAAGATCGCACTGTAATCATCGAACGCTGCTTCATAGGCTTTGACCTTTTCATCGATGCTGCCGCCGGTTTGCACCGCGAATGCGCCGATGTAGTCGGTTTTCCCGCTCGCTTTTGGCGCAATAAAATCACTCAAGCATAAATTCGGCCGACCGGGCGGCTTATCCGCCTGTTGTCGCAAGCAATGTAGTACTGCGCCATTTTCTACCACGATGTCATCGCCTACGGCGTTGGCTTGCCAAAGCCCAATCACACCACGCGCCGTGAGCCACTTTTCGCTGACTATTTGGCGCAACATTTTTTGCGCGTCGCTAAATAGTTCGCGCGCCTGTATGCCCACAACCGCATCATCCAAAATGGCGGGATAGCGCCCGGCTAACTCCCACGTTTGGAAGAACGGCGTCCAGTCGATCACATTGACCAATTCGGTCAAATCGTAATTGTCGAAGGCGATCACGCCCAGCTGCTTCGGTGCAGGCGGGGTGTAAGTATTAAATTCGCCGTCAAATTTATTCTGCTTGGCTTGCGCTGGAGTGACTAATTTTTTTGCGCCGGTTTTGTCTTTGTGGCGTTCGCGCACTTCGGCGTAATCGGCGCGCGTTTCCGCGACAAAGGCGTCATATTTTTCCTTACTAACCAAATTTTGCGCCACGCCAACAGCGCGCGAGGCGTCTTTGACCCATACCGTTGGCGCTTTGTAGAACGGTTCAATTTTAAGCGCGGTATGCGCGCGCGAAGTCGTGGCACCGCCAATCAAAAGCGGGCAAGTAAAGCCTTGGCGCTGCATTTCTTTGGCCAAATGGCTCATTTCATCCAGGCTAGGGGTGATCAAGCCCGATAAACCAATCATGTCAGCGTTGTGTTCTTTGGCGGCGTCTAGAATTTTTTGCGCCGGTACCATCACGCCTAAGTCAATCACTTCAAAATTATTGCAAGCTAGCACCACGCCGACGATGTTTTTGCCGATGTCATGGACATCGCCTTTTACCGTTGCCATGATGATTTTGCCGTTGTTTTTACCGACATCGCCGCTGCGTAGTTTTTCCGCTTCGATATAGGGCAATAAATACGCCACTGCCTTTTTCATCACGCGCGCGGACTTCACTACTTGTGGCAAAAACATCTTGCCCGCGCCAAACAAGTCGCCGACAACGTTCATGCACGACATCAATGGGCCTTCGATGACTTCCAGGGGTTTGTTAAAGCCGATGCGTGCTGCTTCGGTGTCAATTTCGACATATTGATCGATGCCGTGCACCAGCGCATGTTCCAACCGTTTGATCACCGGGAAATCGCGCCACGCTTCGGTGGCAACTTCGGCTTTTACAGCGCCTTTTTTGTAGCGGTCTGCAATTTCTAACAAGCGTTCGGTGGAATCTGCGCGGCGGTTGAGCACCACATCTTCCACACGTTCACGCAATTCGTTCGGTAAATCATCAATCATCGGCAAAATACCGGCGTTGACGATGCCCATGTCCATACCGGCCTTGATCGCATGGAACAAAAACACGCTGTGGATCGCTTCGCGCACTGGGTTATTGCCGCGAAAGGAAAAGCTGACGTTGCTGACGCCACCGGAAATATGGCAGTGGGGCAGGGTGCGCTTAATCTCAGCGGTGGCTTCGATAAAATCCACTGCGTAGTTGTTGTGTTCCTCAATGCCGGTGCCAATGGCAAAGATATTCGGGTCGAAAATAATGTCTTCGGGCGGAAACTCCAGTTGATCAACCAGAATATTGTAGGCGCGCGTACAAATTTCTATTTTTCGGACTTTGGTGTCGGCTTGCCCGACTTCGTCAAACGCCATCACCACCACAGCGGCACCGTAGGCGCGCACTTTTTTTGCGGCAGCGATAAACGCCGGTTCGCCTTCTTTAAGGCTAATCGAGTTGACAATGCCTTTCCCTTGCAGACATTTCAAACCGCACTCAATCACGCTCCATTTGGACGAATCCACCATCACCGGCAGCCGCGCAATGTCGGGCTCAGCGGCAATTAGATTGCAGAAGGTGGTCATTGCAAGTTCCGAGTCAATCAAGCCCTCGTCCATGTTGATGTCCAGAATTTGCGCGCCGTTTTGTACTTGCTGGCGCGCGACTTCGACCGCTTTGGCAAATTCGCCGTCTTTGATCAGCTTTTTGAATGCCGCCGAGCCGGTGACATTGCAGCGTTCCCCAACGTTGATAAAATTCAACTCGGGCGTCAGCACCAAGGGCTCAAGCCCACTTAGGCGGGTGTAGCGCGGTGCTAAAATTGGCTCTAAAACGGCATCAGCAGGCATTGGGAATTGCTTGGAAATCCAGGTAACGCAAAGTTTATCTCTCTATCGCGATAAAGAGATAGATTACCGTCTACGTCGCCGTACGGCGTGTTCAGTATCGGCGTCTAGACGTCTATTACGATATTGCAAAAGAATCAGATGGAAACGATGCAGCCAATGCAGAAAATCCCGCTTAGCGATGCCAATGTTCAATTTTGTGCGCAATTCTTTGACCAGGCGAAAGCGACCGAGTTACTGCGTGATCTGATCGCAAGCACGCCTTGGGAAACCCATTTTGTACATATTTTTGGCCGCGAAATTGCGTCACCAAGATTGTCGAGCTGGCATGGCGATGCGCATTGCAGCTACCGCTACTCTAAGGTGCGCTATGAACCCAAGTCATGGACGCCGTGCTTAACTGAAGTGCGGGAAAAATTGGCGCATGCGGGCATTGGTGACTTTAATTGTGTATTGGCAAATTTTTATCGTAGTGGCAGCGATAGCATGGGCTGGCATAGTGATAGCGAGCCTGAATTGGGCAGCGAGCCACTGATTGCAAGTATTAGCGTTGGTGCGGCAAGACGTTTTTGTTTGCGGCATAAAACTTTAGCCGACAAGGCAGAGCTGGTATTAAATTCCGGCAGCTTATTGGTGATGGCGCAAGGCACACAGCAAAATTATCAGCACGCGCTGCCGAAAATGGCGCAGGTGGGCGCACCTAGGGTTAATTTGACGTTTAGATGGATTGCGCCTCAGTCTTAGGCAACAAGTTACCTTCTAGGCGAGACTTATTTTCCGTGTCGCCCATTGGTCGAGACTATTTAGTGTGTCGCCTATTGGGCGGGACTGTTTAGTGCTTCGCCCATTGGGCGAGGCTATTAGCTGTGTCGCTTATTCGGCGAGACTTCTGGGAAACGATGGCCACTTTCAAATTTTGTTACATACTGTCATACTAGCTGGCTGAACAGGGCTCTCCCTCTACCGCCCGGCGCCCGCCTGCATATGAAGCTACAAGTATTACACCAAGATACAACCATGATCGCTTTTGATAAGCCACATGGTTTGGCCGTGCACGAAAGTGACTACACCGGCCCATTAGAAGACACCGCCGTTGCGCATGCGCGCGAAGAATTTGGCGAAGTTTTTACCGTCCATCGCTTGGACGCCGCGACCTCGGGCGTGCTGCTTTTTGCACGTAGCAAAGTAGCGGCGGCGAAACTGTGCGGTCAATTTGAAGCACAAAGTGTGCAGAAAAAATATCTGGCCGTGGTGCGCGGATGGGCACCACAAGAAGGTGTCATTGATCAAGCTTTGCCCGATACTAACGGCGTGGTAAAGCCGGCGCGAACAACATTTCGTTGTTTGGGCCGCTGTGCGCTGCCGGTGCCGATGGGGCGCTATCCACAAGCGCGGTACAGCTTGATCGAAGCGACGCCAGAAACCGGCCGTATGCACCAAATTCGTCGGCACTTTAAGTTTTTGAGCCATCCACTTGTGGGTGACGTGCGTTATGGCAAAGGCGATCACAATCGCTTGTTCCGCGACAAATTTGGCCTCAATCGATTGTTGCTGCACGCGTGGCGCATTAGCTTTGACCACCCAAGCAGCGGCGAACGTGTCGAGTTAACTGCGCCAATCGATTCCGAATTGACCGGTGTATTTACGGAGCTAGGTTGGACGATTCCGACGGGCCTGCCGGTGCCCCCGGTAGTGTAAATGCGAGTGATGCAATCTTTTTTTGATTGCAGCTGGCGTTGATCGAATACACCTGAAGTCCTAGGTCTAAAGTCATGTTTGCCTAGGTACTTACGGCGCAATCACGTTGCGCCCTGCGCCGGATGCGGCGGTGTCGCTGAATACGCAAACTGATTGCGCACACCATTGTGCGGGATCAGGAGACGGTCATGGCAACGAGACAATACGAAGCGGCGAATACAGGCGCGGGTCAGGCTTGCACTGCTTTAGGTTTAGTCGATTGGGGTACGAGCAAACGCGCGGTAAAAATCACTAGCAGTCGTTCGAGCCGTTTAGATATCAAAAGAATTCTGGCGCTAAGCGCGGTGATGGTCACACACACCATGGTTTTTGGCGCAATGCTGTTGCCCGCCGCACCGATTGCCGCAATTCAATTGCCGCCGCCAGAGGTCGCTTGGATCGACTTCAGCCAGACGCCGCCACCGCCACCGCCGCCGCCACCAATACCGCCCGAGCTAACGCCACCGAAGCCGGAGGTGCAGCCACTGGTAGTTAATACACCGCCGCCGGCCGCACCCGTCATGGAGACGCCGATACTTGTGGCCACCACGCAAATACCAACCGAAGATCCACCCGGCGTGTTCAATCCCAGCATTGTCGACAAACCAGCCACTGTCAGCGGCAATTTGGGCGAGTCATTCTTGAAAGTACTGCGCGCGCCGGCACCTAGATACCCGGCCGAAATCATCCGCAAAGGCATTTCCGGCACTGTGGAGTTCAGTGTTTTGGTCGGCGTGGACGGCACCGCTCAGCAGATCAAACTGATGAAATCTTCCGGCAATCGCAAGCTCGATCAATTCACCCTAAGCCACATCAAGCGCCGCTGGCTGTTCAAAGCCCCAGAAATCAACGGGCAAGCGGTGCCGGGTTGGGGTCGTGGCAAAGTTATTTTTACGTTGGAGGGCTAGTGCCATGAAGCGTTACCACGCAGCTCGAAATTTGGTTGGCGCCATCAGCGATATCAACACCACACCCTTGGTTGACGTAATGTTGGTGCTACTCATCATTTTTATGATTAGCGCGCCCATGCCACTCAATGTCTCTAAAGCAAAGATTCCGATCGTTGGGCCAGAGGTTGGCGAACTAAAGCCACCCATTTTAATGACGCTAGACATTGCACCCGCTGGCAATGGTGCACTGCTATTTCTGGACGGCGTGCCGGTAACACTAAGCGGATTGCCGACATTGATTAGGGCTGCAAACGCACTGCCAAGGCCACCCGAGCTGAATCTGCGCACCGATCCCAACACATCCTATGAAGCGGTTGCGCGGGTTCTGGCGGTGATACAGATAAGGGGCGCGAAAAATGTGCGTTTTGATGAATTGACGAAGCGGTAAGACCCAAAACTTAGTCACACCGTGATGCAGCGATAAGGTTTAAAGCGGGCAAAGATCTGTTAGCCAGCAGCGTCATACGCTGCTTTGATCCAAACGATTAATTCTTGATCAACCTTGCTTACCGCTGATAGCTTGACTTTAAAGTTGCACATTTGCCCAGCGGGCAATTCTTGTAGACGGTCGCTCGCTGATAAGCCCTTTACATTGAGCCCCACTTCGATACGGGTATTGGTAGCTGGGCCGATCATGGCAAATTGCTTCTTGCGACGATAGCTGACGTAGGTTTTCTTCGGCGCTTCCTCGAAATCACCGAATTTATGGATTTCCCGCATTAGCTTGTCGTGCAGCGCACGCAGCGCCGCTTTTGGCCCGGTTTGAGGAAAACTTTTCCCTTGCTTCAAAAATGTATCACTGTACGAATCGATTTACCTTCGTGCATCAAATCAAAAGCGTGATTAATTTGTTCTAAGCCCATGGTGTGGGTAATAAAAGTATCGAGTGGGATTTCGCCGCGTTCAGCGCGTTCTACGTAACCGGGAAGTTCGCTGCGGCCTTTGACGCCGCCGAACGCACTGCCACGCCAAACGCGGCCGGTAACGAGCTGAAACGGCCGCGTGGAAATTTCTTGCCCAGCACCCGCCACGCCGATAATTGTCGATTCGCCCCAACCCTTGTGGCAACACTCTAAGGCTTGGCGCATCACGTGCACATTGCCTATGCACTCAAATGAATAGTCGACGCCGCCATCGGTCAAATCCACAATGACTTGCTCGATGGGCCGGTCATAATCTTTCGGGTTTATGCATTCCGTCGCACCCAATTGCTTGGCAATTTCAAACTTACTTGGATTGGTATCAATGCCAATAATGCGGCTGGATTTTGCCATCACCGCACCAATCACTGCGGACAAGCCAATGCCGCCTAAGCCAAATATTGCGACAGTGGACCCGGGCGTCACTTTCGCGGTATTCATCACCGCACCGATACCCGTGGTGACACCGCAGCCCAGTAAGCAGACTTTTTCCAGCGGTGCGGACTTGCTGATCTTGGCTAAGCTGATTTCCGGCAATACGGTGTATTCGGAAAAAGTAGAAGTGCCCATGTAATGAAAAATGGCCTGGCCATCCAGCGAGAATCGGCTGGTGCCATCGGGCATTAAGCCTTTGCCTTGGGTGGCGCGAATGGCTTGGCACAGATTGGTTTTGCCGCTCTTGCAGAATTTACAAACGCCGCATTCCGGCGTGTATAGCGGAATCACATGATCGCCCACGGCAACCGAGGTCACGCCAGCACCAATGGCCTCTACAATGCCTGCACCTTCATGCCCAAGCACGGTAGGGAATAAACCTTCCGGGTCCGCACCCGAAAGCGTGTAGGCATCGGTGTGGCACACGCCGGTGGCGACTATACGCACCAATACTTCACCGGCTTTCGGGGCGGCGACATCAAGCTCTACAAGAGTTAACGGTTTGGCTTTTTTAAAGGCAACGGCGGCGCGGGATTTAATCATGAGGTTTGTTCTATCGAATGGCGAGCAGGGGGCGGATTTTTACACAGGCAAAGTCTAGCTACCGTGGTTTTTAGGACGCATGTTCTATTCCACCAGACATTTTGATACCTCGACGGTGCTGCGCCAAACATCTGTTGCGTTGCACAAAAGAATAGACCAAACGCGTTAATATCCTGCACCATTTCAGCTAACTGATTTGCCTTCTTTAGTTGGCGCATCACAAACTAAAATCCTAGCTTCTGCGACCGGAAATATACATGTCATTAGCTACACCGCTTGATCCTGTCAGCGCTGGGATCGTTGATCGTCTGCATAATGGTATCGCCGCGCTCATTCACGGCAATCAGATTGATAAATCAGAGGTCAAAAACGTCGGAGCGCGATCATGTCTCTGCTATCTGCGCTATGAGGTGCAGTGGCATTTCGTTCCGGCTGTCCATAAGGAGAGGTTCTTTGGTAATCGAGCTGTCAGTAAGCACCTAGGCTCTAGCCGTCGCGCTTTCGATTTGGAAACCGCGCAACGTTGTGAGATGGGCCGCACGCACCAGCCCATTCG
>JAYVAQ010000139.1:0-7987 GCA_043750875.1 Rhodanobacteraceae bacterium | reverse complement strand
TGATTAGGCAAACCAGCAAACAGCCTACCGACACGTAAACAAATAGCTTGCTGTCCTCCGGCACAACTTTACGCGCGACGAGCCAAGCTTTGACGTCTAACGCGTGGTTATTGCGCGTGGTATCGTCAAAGCGCCCAAGTAGGCGTTGTTCATCGGCATAGGCGTCCAAAAATTGCTTGAATTTGGCCAGCGCTGGCGCATCTTCTAACTCCGCCCAATACTGAATCCAAACGCATTCCGACTGCGTAAATGCGGCCCAGCCATCTCCGGGTGGATCAAAGCAGCTGGTGCTGCCAAATTGGGTGATCTGCAAGTCAACTGCCGTCTCAAGCGGAAAAAATGCCTCATCCATTTCGCCTAAGCTGCCGCCATTCAGATCGTAGAATTTCGGCTTTGGATTAAAACCTTCCACCACACCCATCACGGTGTAGTACTCGCTGCCTAACAGAAGTTGTTTACCGACCGGGTTCACTTTGCCAAACATTTTTTCTGCAAGGGGTGCTGTTAAAACCGTCACCCGTGCCTTGCTGCTGTCGTCCGTGTCTGACCAGGCACCGCCATGGATAAATTTCAATTCAAACATGTCGAAAAAATCGTTATGGGTGGCCCTAAACGTGTGTCTGGATGGCGCAATTTCTGGATTTTCTGATTGCACCGCGACCCGGGTCAGATACATCCCCGTTTGCCGCTTGGCTGGCGCGCGCTGCATCAGTGCAAGCGCATCTTTATAGGTCAGCTGGTCCGGCGGGGCCTCGCGATTGTCTTGATTGGTTGGCGCATCGCCGGTCCAACTATCCAGCTGCACAGCGAAAAGTTGCGAGGATTTTTGTGGGATTGGATCGGAGCCATAACGCGTCACGATGGTAAGCCCGGTCATGGTGGCCGCAATGCCTAGGCCAATCGCAATCACCATCAGGGCCGTCAGTGCCTGGTGTTGCATCAGCCCGCGCAGGGCTAAGGAAAGATAATATCGCGTCATTAGTGAACTCCGTAAATGGGCTTAGGCGGCTTCGCGCATCAGCGATTCAACGCGATTTAGATCGACCAGTTCACCGTCGACGACGTGCACATTGCGGTGCGCTCGGCGCGCCAATTCCGGGTCGTGGGTGACCATGATGATGGTGGTGCCCGCCGCGTTAATCTCTTCCAGCAACGTCATCGTGGCGCGTGCCATTGCGGAATCCAAATTGCCGGTGGGCTCATCGGCGAGCAAGAGCTTAGGTGAGCCAGCGAGCGCCCGCGCAATCGCCGCGCGCTGTTGTTGGCCGCCGGAAAGCTCGGCCGGATAGTGCTTCATGCGCGAACTTAAACCCACCCGTTCTAAGGCCTGCTCAATACGTTGCTTACGCTCAGGCCCAGCCATACGACGGTAGCGCAAGGGCACGTCGACGTTGTCGAACAAATTCAAATCCGGGATCAAATTAAAGCTTTGAAAAATGAAACCCAACTTCTCATTGCGGATGCGCGAACGGGCATCGTCATTCATTTTTTCGACCGCGATACCATCCAGCTCGTAACTGCCTTCGCTCGGCTCTTCCAATAAGCCCGCCAAATTAAGGAAGGTGGTTTTGCCCGAGCCGGAAGGCCCGGTGACCGCAAGAAACTCCCCGGCTTTGACGTGCAAAGTAAAGTTGCGCAACGCATGCGTTTCCACCAAAGCGGTGCGATAGTATTTTTTGATGTTGGTCATTTTTAGCATGTTAGTTTCCTTTGTAATTTGTATAGGTGGTCGGCGCTGGATCCTTCGTCATTGCTTCGCTGCGCTCTCCATGAACCTCGCGACGAAACGTATCGTCATTGCGAACGCAGTGAAGCAATCTAAATGCCCCGCGCATGAACTACGAGATTGCTTCGCTTCGCTCGCAATGACGAGAGTCATGGTCCCTCGACATCGACGCCGAGGCTGAAAACTCGCAATGACGATCAGTACTCGACTTCACATCAATTTGATGGGCAGCGTTTTT
Organism: Rhodanobacteraceae bacterium; assembly: GCA_043750875.1. GTDB lineage: Bacteria > Pseudomonadota > Gammaproteobacteria > Xanthomonadales > SZUA-5 > JANNYA01. The sequence goes on along the minus strand of JAYVAQ010000139.1, from coordinate 6,023 downwards.
GCTCAAGTAAGGTTTTCTAGTTTGCTTATGCATGCAATCACTCCAGCAAATTCACGCGATCCCCGCTTATGGTCTTAGGTAGCGTGGAAACCACGATCACATCGCCTACCGTTAAGCCGCTTTTGATTTCGATTTTCTCGGTGGAAAAGCTGCCTGTGGTGATCGGCACCCGTACCAGCGCATCACCCTGGCGTTTCCAGGCAAACCGTCCACCTTCGGCGTCTAAAAAACCACCGCGATCAACGAGCGCGACATTTTTGCGCTCATCAAATTTGATGCGTACGTTCAAGCGTTGGTTTTGTCGTAAATCAGCTGCTGGCGTGCCCGAAAACCTAACCCGTACCGCCAACGCCCCGTCTTTGATTTCGGGCGAAACTAAGCGCACCACAGCCGGTACCCGTTGCGCCCCGAGCTCGACTTCGGCATTCAAGCCAATGCTCAAATCAGCGGAATAGATTTCGGCTACCGAAACCTCAAGTTCCAGTTGCGCCAAGTCCACCAAACTCAGTAGCGCGGTATTCGCCGCAACATTGGTGCGATCCGGCACGTTCAATTGCCCAACAACGCCAGCAAAAGGTGCGGTGATTTTCAAAGCCGCCACTTGACGCTCCAACTCCACAACCGCCGATACCTGGCGCGCCACTAGCGCCGCGCGATTTTCAAGCTCCAAACGCATCGACTGGTGTTCCAAACTTAAATCGCGCTCGGCCGCTTGCACCAAAATTTGCGCCGCTTCCAAAGCATCTTTTGCGCGTAGATGATCGACTTGACTGATTGCCTGCACAGCCAGTGCGCGTTCGGCGCGCTGCCATTCTCGCTTTGCTGCGACTTGCGCAATGCGCGCGGTATCTAGCTCGCGCGCCTTTGCCAAGGCGGCGCGCTGGTTTGCAATGCCTTGGCGCGCCGCATCGGATTTAAATGCCAAAAGGCTGGATTGCTCTTGCGCTAATACCGATACCAGCTCGGGGCTTTCAATCTCAGCTAACACCGCACCCGCTGCAACCAAGGTGCCGGCTTCTGCAACAAAGTGCACCACGCCGGCACTGGCGGCAAAAAGATTAGGGCTACGTGCCGCCACGACGCGGCCGAAACCGGTGGCTTCACGCACCAAATCGCCGCGGCTGACGGTGCTAAATTGCAAAGCCGACGCGCGTATCGAATTGCCGCCTAGATAGCGCAGCACCGGTTTCGCCATGACAGCCAGCGCGATTAAGCAGATCAACACGATCACGCCTGTGCGCCAATACTTTTGGCTAGGCGTACGGGCTAAAAGCACGGAATCTTGCGCCTGAGTGTTGCGAAACGCGGAATCAGAATGTGGCTTGGACATGGGCGTAAGTGCAGATGAGTTACATCATCTATGCAAACCGCATGCCATATATGCTTAACGCGTTAACTAATTGATTTTATTGAAATTTATCTAACACATTCAGCGCCCGCCGAGTGGCCGGACAGCCGGTGGACAGGCCGAGTTTTATTTACTGCCGTGTAAAAACCACATGCGTCGCCAGGGCTGAGCTCTCATGCTTGGTGCAGGCGTAGCCCAAAGCCGGCAGGTTTATGCCTTCAAACAGTCGTTCACCCGCGCCCAGCAGCACCGGCGCAATTGCAATGTGCATCTCATCAATCAAGCGTTCGCGAAGATACTGTTGAATCACGTTGACACCGCCGCCCAGCCGAACATCCTTAGCACCAGCCGCTTCGCGCGCTTGCGCTAACGCGGCGGTAATGCCTTCGGTTACAAAGTGGAAGGTGGTTCCGCCTTGCATCACCAGCGGCGCGCGAGCGTAGTTGCTCAACACAAACACCGGCACGTGATAGACCGGATTCTCGCCCCACCAACCGCGCCAGCTTTCATCCGGCCAAGGCCCACGCACCGGCCCAAACATGTTCCTGCCCATAATCCAAGCGCCCATGTTCTGAAAGCCACGCGCAGCAAAGTCTTCATCAATGCCTGTTGCGCCGCCATCGTTGCCGAACAAGTGCTTCTGAAACGTTTTTGTCGGAATAGCCCAGCCATGCAGCGCGGTGCCACCCACGCCGAGCGGATTATTGAGGGTTTGATCGGCGCCCGCGCCGAAACCGTCGAGCGTTAGGGTGAAGCTTTCTACGCGGAGTTTGGACATGGGTTTATTGGGTTTGGGAGGTTAAAAGTTAAGCGTCACTGTAGGCACGTAGCAAACCCTGGGCTTTAAGCTGCGAAAGAAAAAACTTTGGTACCGCATGCGACGCGACCGTGCAGTCATCATGGAAGTTGTCGCAAGCGATTAGGATCAATTCTTTGGCGACTTCGATTTGCGTATGAATTACTAAACCGTCCCGTCCCAGTACACCGCGCGTTGAAAGACGGGCTTTCAGCATTGCTATCGACGCTGTATTTATTGGTACCACGCAGAAATCGAGTTCAGGCTTAATGGTTTGCCGTTTCAGGGCAGACGTCTGCTGATCCGATGCGCCAGGAATCTCGTTAAGGTGCAAAGCTGCCAGATCACCCTCGAACGACGCCAGTGCATTGTCTTGATACTCGCGATAGAACGCCCAGAGCGTACCCTGACAGTCGCGTACTTCTAGGCGGCGATATTGAAGCATGGCAGTGTCTAATCTGGAATTCCGCCGACATACGGCACGAACACTAATATTAGCGCGATATCGCCGAATGCTGGATGGTTGTCCTGCATTTAATGGACAGACCTCATCGTGGTGACGCTATGCTTCCTAGCTTTTGCCAGTTGCCCAAAAATGAACTGAGGTCGCGAGGGCCAAGTGCTAGATGGCCGGACGCCAGCTGCGAACACTCGTTCCTGTTTAGCCCTCGTCCTTGCAGACACTTGCCATCTTTGGTGACCCATGGGTAGAAGTGGTAGTTTTTCGAGCGGCCGTGGATCGCGATTAAACGCTCCAAGAGTTCGCTCGGCGGTACAACAAGAAATTGGGGCTTTAATTTGCGTTCGTGCGAGACCAGCACAAACACCCACAAGTTGGCGGGAGACTTTTCCAGCTTTTGATGATCCAAAACCAACCAGCCGGCGGCAAGTAGCGACCGCTGGAAGTCGTCAAGGGCTTCCGGCTCTTTGTAGTCGCGGGATAACTTGACCTGTAGCGACACGGCATTTCGTGCGCTCGCATCAGTGATCAGTAGATCGACGCCAGTATCCTTTGCGGGAATCCATACGCTGAGAGACGGAAACGATCGCTCGATGTATTCACCGACCAAAAATTCGCCTGCATGGACTGTGAAAAGCGGTCGCATAAATGGCCTCTAACCTTGATCTCAGCCAATCATCGGCCCGAATCCCAATACTAGCGCGGTACGTTCATGTCGGTATGATGTAGCTCAGGTTGTGCCTGTTGAGATTGCTTCACTGCGTTCGCAATGACGACAAGTTTTTGCTAGTGGTTATGGACAGAGTCGAGCTCACCGCGCCCCCATAAACCCCTCAATCGCCTCCGCCGAGCGCGCGACTCCGCCGGTCAATAGCTGCGGTCCTGACTCAGTAATCGCCACTTCGTCTTCAATACGCACCGCTTGACCGCGCATGGCTTTGCTGGCGTGGGCATCATCCGGAGAGATGTAGATGCCGGGTTCCACCGTTAATACCATGCCCGGTTCTAGAATTCTGGAGCTGCCTTCGATGTGGTAATCGCCGACATCATGCACGTCTAAGCCTAGCCAATGCCCGGTCTTGTGCGGGAAGTAGGTTTTATAGCTGCCACTGCTAATGGCTTTGTCCAGATTGCCCTTCAGCAGCTTGAGCGCAAGCAAACCGCGCACGATTTCGCGCAGTGCGGCGTCGTGAATATCGCGCCAAGCATTGCCGACTTTCGCCGCGGCAATGCCGGCGTCTTGCGCGCTTAAAACCACGTCGTACAGTTCCCGCTGTGCGGGATTAAAGCGGCCGGAAATAGGCACAGTGCGGGTAATGTCGGAGGCGTAACACGCCACCTCGCAGCCGGCGTCTACCAGCAATAAATCCCCATCAAGCAAGGGGCTTTTGTTGCCGCGATAGTGCAGCGTGCAGGCGTTTTTTCCGGCGGCGACGGTAGGTTCGTAGGCGGCGACGGCGTTATGCGAGCGAAAGATGTACATCAGCTCCGCTTCGATTTGGTTTTCGCTCAAGCCCGGGCGCGCCGTACGCATCACTTGCTGGTGCGCTAGCGCTGAAATCGCGACCGCTTGGCGCATCAGCTTCAATTCGCCCTTGCTTTTAAACAGCCGTAAATCGCCCAGTAAATGCCCGAGCGCGATTATGCTTTCCGGCGGCTTTGCGCCGCGTGGCTTTTGTGTGCGCAGGCGATTGATCCAGCTCAACACTTTCAAATCGAATTCGGCATCGCGGCCGAAGTGGTAATACACGCGTTCGCGGCCGTCGATTAAGTTAGGCAAAATATCGTCGATATCTTCGATTGGGAAAGCGTCGTCCACACCCAAAAGCGCCGGTGCGCGCTCGGGCCCCATCACCTCACCATCCCAACGTTCGCGCTCAGCCACACGTTCGCGACAAAACAAAATACTTTGCGCCGCCACCCGCCCAGGAATCAGCACCAACACGGCGTCCGGCTCCTCGAAACCGGTTAAGTAGGCCAAATCACTGTCTTGTCGATACGCGTAAAAGGCATCAACACTGCGCACCCGCGCCGGTGCGGCGGGCACAATAATGGCGGCGGGCGCGCGTGCCAAGCCCATTAATAGCTTGCGGCGCCGCTGAAATTCGGCGCGGCTGATCATTGTGTGCCTTGGTTCAACGTACCTAGGGTTTGATTCAAAAGCGCTGCCAAGCGTACGCCTGCAAATGCCACGCGCAGCTGCGCGCGTGGCCGCATTTGAGTCAAATAAGCACTACTGATTAGGTGCTTTTTCGGATAGAAATCAGGTGCCTGCACGATGCGACAGCTTTCTCGCGCTACTAACTCCACACCGATTTCGCCTGCGGCTTTTGCCGGAACGACCAACGCCGATATTTGCGCGGCCTCGGCGGTCAAGCCCAGCTTTGGTACATCGAAAATCAGCGAATCCCAAAGCGAATGCAGGTTCGCGCCGGTTCGCGCCACCTGCACCACGGGCGCCACACTGGGTGGCGCAGCTTCGGCATTCGCGCCCAAGCTAATCTGAAAATCATTGCCGCCTTTATCGACGGCAAAACCCAGATGCAGCGGTTGATGTAAATCGCCAAACAAATGCACGACAAAGCCCAATGCCTCGGCACGTTTCGCAAGCGGCAATTGGCGATTACCAAGCAGCGCAATTTGCTCATTCAGACGCGGCACCAAGCAGTTCCCATTCGGGCACGCGCGCGCAACGCTTACGCTGCAATCGCCCTTAGGAAAATTCATGTAGTGCCAAGGCGCAGTGAGTTTTGCACTCTCTTGCGCGTTCGGATCATCGCGCAGCTCGTCCGGCCAGGTGCTCAAGTCCGCTAGGCTGGGTCGTGGTGCTACTTTGAGTAGTTCGGCTACCTGCGCGCGCGTGGTGGGCGTGAGGCGGGCTTGTGCCATCTCAGCAATGGTGCGGTGCCCGAAGGTACCGAAGGCGAGCGCTTGGCTTGCGGAAAAAATGCAGGCAAGCGCGCCAAAAATTAATGATTTAGCGGGAGATTTAGACATGCCCGGAGTTTAACGCGTGCGCTCAAGCAAACGCAGCGTTCAACCCAAAACAAAAAACCCGCGAGCTTGCGCGCGCGGGTCTGACTCACAGCTACTGCGCTAAGCGCAACGCGGCGGGCTACTTCTCTGGAACGATAACAACTTTCACTGCGCACTGGACTTCCGCGTGCAAGCTTACTTGCACATCGAACTCACCTACGCGGCGCAATGGGCCTTCGCCCATCATCACTTCGCTCTTTTCTAGCGGCGTGCCGGCAGCGGTGAAGGCTTCCGCAACATCGCGCGGGCCGACCGAACCGAACAGCTTGCCTTCCGTGGACGCATTGGCGCTGATGGTCACCGACGCGCCTTCCAGGTCCGCCAGGCGAGCCTGGGCAGCGGCCAGGACGGCATCAGCCTTGGCTTCGTAGTCGGCGCGCTTG
>JAYVAQ010000138.1:0-2257 GCA_043750875.1 Rhodanobacteraceae bacterium | reverse complement strand
CGATTTGGCCGGTTACGAAGCCGCTATTGATGCCGGGCACTGCCCTTGCTGCGGACGACTTGGTACAGGTGAGTGGCACGAAAATCACCGCGACCGCGCGTGGGCGTTTGTTACTGCGCAGCATCGCAGCGTGCTTTGATTTCTATTTGCACGCGCCAAAGTCGGGTGCGGTAAAGTTCGAGGCGCCCCGGTTCTCACGCGTCATTTAGCTTTATGAGTGAGGAACTAACGCCGGACTCGTCACCGCGTCCCCATTCCATGCTGTTGGTAAACCTTTTATGAGCCTAGCTTCTTACATACCCGCGCGACTGCAGGCGGGGGCCGACGATGGGGACGCCCGGCATTTTTGCAGTAGCTGCGCGTTTTCGGGCGTGTGCGCGGCAGAAGGCTACGACAAAAGCTCGCTAGCCGAGTTGCATATCTTGGTTGAGCACATCGGTCCGTTTGCCAGCGGCGAACATATTTTCCGGGAAGGTGATCCCTTTTCAGCCATTGCGGCGGTACGCGCGGGGACGATAAAAACCTATGTGATCGATGACGCAGGCAACGAACAAGTGCTAGGGTTTTTTCTACCGGGCGAGGTAATCGGACTCAACGCGATCTCGCAAGCGCACTATCCGTGTAATGCGATCGCCTTAGACACAGTGATGTTATGTCGCTTTTCCTTTCCTAAGATTGCCACGCTAGCGCTGCGTATGCCGGGGCTGCAACAACAGTTGTTTAAGCTGCTGAGCTCAGACATCAATAAGGCGGCGCTGCTTGCAGGAGACTATTCGGCGGGCGAACGGATGGCGGCATTTTTAGTTTCACTTTCGCGTCGCTACGCTCAACGTGGATTTTCGGGCAGTTGTTTTCATCTAACGATGGCGCGTATCGACATTGCCAACTATCTGCGGCTGGCGGCGGAAACAGTGAGCCGGGTGCTGCGCAGGCTAGAAAACGATGGACTGATTCGCGTGGACCGCCGCGAACTGCTGATCTTGGATTTGGCGCGCTTGACCGAACGGGCACGCGGTGTGCTGCGAGATAGCGCGACAGGTGTGGCAGCGCCCAGGGCTTACGTGCGAGCGCACTAAATTTGTCAGCGCCGCAATCAATAGCGATACTCAATGGACAACCAAAATTTGCGGTTGTCGCTAGAAAAGTTGTTCGCGTCGTAACGCGCGAACTTGGCAATTGCGCTAAATCGCTGCTTGAACGGCACACTTATCGACGCGTCCCATTCGCGGCCATAATTTTTACTTGGCATCAAAGCGTTCGTTGTATCCGCTTGGAATTGGTGATACGCCATCAGCCATTGCGCCGTGCCAACGGTACCTGCGAGTGAGGCGTAGCGGTCAACCAAGCCGTTGAGCGGCGTAGTCAAAAATTTGTCGTCCCAGCCGTTAAATGCATGCAAAGTAGCAAACGGCGTTTGGAAGGCCGAGTGGCCATTGCCTCCTAATAGCTCTTGGGCAATTTTTCCGGTCAATGCGCCACGTGCAAGTCCAAGCTCGATCAAGTGATAGTCCGCGCCGATGTTGCGGGCGCCGCCGCGCCAATCCTGCTGATGCGCGAATTCCAAGGAATACAATAGCTTGTAGGGGGCCGAAAGCACTTTAACGCCGCTGAAGCGTGCACCGATGGATTGCGTCGAGCTTAGCGGCAGATCCGTGTTTTCAATCCAATAGCCATAGCCAGTCAGCGTTCCCACGCTAAAAACGTGCGCCAGGTTGAGCAAATGGCCGTTTAGTTCGAACTGCGCCGATAACGGGTTCGGATGGTGCTGACCAAACACGCGATGCACCTTGTCCAAATACACATAGCGCAGCGTGGTATTGGTTTGCACGATCTGAGTTGCGCTTAATGCGTCGAAGGTCTGCTCGTTTTGACGCCATCCGACATTGCCAAAAAAGCGCTGATTGTCCAAAACAACGCGTTGACGGCCCAGCGTGATTTGAGTGGCGCTGGCATTAGCGCTGAGCCCGCTGTCCCAGGCGATGCCAGCCTGATTCAATTCACTGCCCTCAGGGTCGGCAATAACTGGGTAACGCGTGCGGGAATTCGCGGTGGAGTTGTAGCGTTCATCGAGCGCGCGCACGTCCTCAAGCTCGCCGAAAAACGTCAAGCCTTGCCAAGGCGCGCTGCGGTATCCCAAACGGTTGCGCCAAGTGAGTGCGTGCGCATTGTCCTCGAAAGCATCGTCGGCAACATTCTCCACGCGTAGTCTGGAATCCAGACTGGGCTTGCCCTCTACCAGCGCGGCAATAAAGCTGCC
>JAYVAQ010000137.1:0-5937 GCA_043750875.1 Rhodanobacteraceae bacterium | reverse complement strand
GCAACTGAAACTGGTGCGCAGCGCAAAACAACTTTTCTTCCGCCAAATGCGGCGCAATCAGCTGTAAGCCAATCGGCAAACCGGCACTCAGTCCAGCAGGAATGCTTACCGCAGGCAAACCGGCAAGGTTGACGCCGACGGTAAAAATATCCGCCAGAATTTCGCTCAGCGGATTACTTTGCTGTTGCCCTTTTTCGAACGCAACCGTGGGCGTCGTTGGCATGGCAATAAGATCCACGTTCGCAAATGCGGCTTGATAGGCCTGCGCAATCAAACGTCGCACGCGCTGAGCGCGCAGATAATAGGCATCAAAATAGCCCGCAGAAAGCGCATAAGTGCCAAGCAAAATGCGCTTTTGCACCTCAGCCCCGAAGCCTTCACTGCGGCTGCGCAAATATAAGTCATTGAGCGATCTAGGATTTTCACACCGATGCCCATAGCGCACGCCATCAAAGCGCGCCAAGTTCGAGCTGGCCTCACACGGTGCAATCACATAATACGCGGCCAGTGCGGCGTCCAAATGCGCAAGTTCAATATCAACCAGCACCGCCCCTAGTTTTTCCAAGCTCGACAGCGCCAAACGCGTTGCAGCCAACACTGCAGGGTCCAAGCCCGCTTGTGCACCGCCAAAAATGCCGCGCGGCATGCCTATTCTTAAGCCGGCGACGGAATGCGTCAGCGCCTTTTGATAATCCGGTACCGGCACATCCAGTGACGTACCGTCGCGCTCGTCATGCCCAGCCATCACTTGCAAAACTGCCGCGCAATCGGCGGCAGACTGCGCAATAACGCCCGCTTGGTCCAAGCTGGACGCGTACGCCACCATGCCGTAGCGCGATACACGGCCGTAACTGGGTTTAAAGCCGGTGACACCGCAAAATGCCGCAGGTTGGCGGATTGAGCCGCCGGTGTCGCTGGCGGTGGCATAAGGCACCACCCGCGCCGCCACCAATGCTGCTGAGCCACCGGAGCTGCCGCCCGGAACACGGTTTATATCCCACGGGTTCGATGCCGCGCCAAAATAGCTGTGTTCGTTCGCCGACCCCATCGCGAACTCGTCCATGTTCGCTTTACCAATGGAGATCGCGCCGACCGCGTCAAGTTTTTCGACGATCGTGGCGGAATAAGGCGGCACGAAGTTCGCCAACATTTTAGAACCGCAACTGGTGCGCACCCCGGCGGTGCAGAATAAGTCCTTATGCACCATCGGAATGCCAGCTAAAGCGTGCGTGCTGTGCACCGATGCCGCACTCGCTAATGCCGAAACGCTGGATTCAGAAATCAACGCATTCAATGGCAGCGCTGCCTGCGCCCGCGCAATTGCTTGCTCTACCAACGCAACAGGATGGATGCCACGCGCTTTTTCAGCCTGAAAATAGTCCAAATCAAAGGAGTGGTTCATGGCTCAACCTGCCTCCAACACTTTCGGAACCAGATACATATCACCGCCGACATCAGCTGCAATTGCCTGAAACGCTTCATGTTGATCGTGCTCGGTCACGTGATCGCTACGCAGCGTCAATGCCAATTCACTAGGATGAAACAACGGCGCTACATCAGTAATATCAATTGCATCAAGCGCCTCGAACACCCCCAGCATTTGCTCAAGTTGGGTGATCGCAGCGGCTTTTTGGCTGGCATCAAGCCCCAACCGCGCCAATTTGGCGATGTGCTCAATTCCTTGTGGGGTAATCAGATTTGCAGCGGAATTCGACATGGATTTCTCGTAAGCGTGAATCACGCCAGCGCGTGAAAAAATATAAAAAGTTAAAAGCGATGGCGTGGAAGCTAAACGCTCAAGCCTGAGCTGTCAAAGTAGCAACGCTTCTAAAGGCGATGGCAGACACTAAGGTGTGCCAGCGCACCGATCCAGCGACCTTAACTGACTTATAGTTCGCCGCACCAGTTACCATGCTGAGCGACACCATTTCGAACCACCATTAACTTAAAGGACCCGAACATGAATCTACATCTCAGCCTAGCTCCGATCATGGCGCTTATTGCAGGCATCCTAATCCTCGCGCAGCCGAAATTATTGAACTATATCGTTGCAATCTATCTGATCGTGATCGGCTTGCTCGGGCTTTTCGGCGGCACCTTAAATTTACGTTGATTCAGCGCGACTTAGGACGTCCTTAGTTCTAGATACCTGGCGCATTAGCAAAGTGCAATGCGTCTAAACCGAACGGTTTAAACTGTGCGGATGAAAAAATCATCTGCGCTTAGCGTTAAAGACTTACACGGCCTGGCACAACTGGCCGTGCATGGCACCACCGCCGTGACCGATTTGGCGGAAGATTTACATCAGCGCATCGCAGCACCTCGCTCTGCGACCAAAGGCCGCACCAGTGGTATTACCGGCATGGTCTATCGCACGGTGCGCGGGGTAACGCGTCTGGTTGGCGTTGGTGTGACGGGCGTGATCCGCTTATTGGGCGCACAAGAAATCATTGAGCTTGGGCCTGCAGTTGGCAAGGCGCGCGAAAACCTGATTTCAATACTTAACGGCGTCGTCGGGGATCACTTGTTTTTGAGCGGCAACCCGCTCGCCATACAAATGCACTTGCGCAGCGCCCAAGCGATGCCACCAACCCCGCCCGCCACACAAAAATATGCGCTTTTTATACACGGCCTATGCCTCAACGAAAATCACTGGCGCAGCGACGCCCATGTTCAGGCGCTGATTGAGTTGGGCTATATGCCACTGTTTTTGCACTACAACACCGGCCGCCACGTTAGCGATAATGGCGCAGAACTCAGCGCACTATTGCAGGCGCAGTTTGATGGTGCGGAATTAGTGGTGCTTGCGCACAGCATGGGTGGCTTGATTATTCGCAGTGCGCTACACGCGGCGCAAGCGGCAAATCTAGAATGGCAAACGCGCGTCAAAAAAATCATTTTTCTGGGCACACCGCATTTAGGCGCACCTTTAGAACGTTCCGGAAACTGGATTCATGCGCTCTGGCAGGCCACACCTTATGCGGGTGCGCTGTCGCCAATCGCTAAAATACGTAGCGCCGGAATCACCGATTTGCGCCACGGCCAGATTTTAGGGGGCGATGCGAATGCGGCTGCGCATATCGCGTTACCTAACAAAATTAAGTGCTATGCGATCGCCGCATCTTTGGCGAAAACACCCGGCGAGTTTAGCGATGAGGTTATTGGCGATGGCCTTGTGCCGATAAGCAGTGCGCTCGGCCAGCACAGCGACACGTCCCGCAATTTGGCATTCCCGAAGTCCAGAGTGAAAATTATGCGCGGCATTGGCCATTTGGAGTTGCTTTATGCGCCGGAAGTAAAGGCGCAGATTTCTCAGTGGTTGGCATAAGGCTTGGCCTAATCGATTCGCTCTGCGGCATTGCTTAGCATTGCTTACCCTCAGCCGCTCGCGTCATGATCGGGCGAAGCTGTTTTGCGCACTAGCAAAATGGTCTACAAAAACGAACCAGGAGTTGAGATGGATCTCATATTTGCGCCCAAGCAGATCGCGCTAAACGGCGAAATTCGCGTCGATGGTGATAAATCGATTTCACACCGCGCGGTGTTGTTTGGCGCTTTGGCCGAAGGCATTACCGAGGTGCGTGGCTTTTTGACCGGCGAAGATACCCGACACACGGCAAAAATCATGGCCGCACTGGGTGTAGAAATTACTGAGGTCAGCGCCGATCATTTGCGCATACGTGGCGCAGGTCAGGCCGGATTGCGCGCGCCTGCAACGGATCTGGACTGTGGCAACGCCGGCACCGGCATGCGCTTGTTGGCGGGCGTTTTAGCCGGGCAAAAATTTTCCTCTACATTGATTGGCGATCATTCGCTCAGCTCAAGGCCAATGCGCCGCATTCTGGCGCCGCTGGCATTGATGGGCGCACGTATTGAAGCCACGCCCGCGCAAACCGCGCCGCTGCGCATTGTGCCGGTCAGCCAACTTAATGCTATTGACTACAGCACGCCGATTGCCAGCGCTCAGGTGAAATCCTGCGTGCTTTTAGCCGGCCTTTACGCACAAGGCGTTACGACGGTGCGCGAACCTGAGCCAACACGTGACCATTCGGAACGCATGCTGCAAGCGTTTGGCGTCAACGTGGAGCGCGATGGTTTGGCAGCCAGAATTTTGGGCGGCCAGCGTTTAAGCGCATGCGCAATCTCGGTGCCGGCTGACCCGTCCTCAGCCGCTTTTTTCGCGGTTGCAGCGGCGATATCGCCGGGCTCCAACGTGCTGTTAACCGATGTCTGCATCAACCCGCGCCGAACCGGAATTTTTGCCTGCTTGACCGATATGGGCGCGGAAATAAGCTATGAAAATCAACGCACTTTAGGTGCCGAGCCGGTCGCGGATATTCGCGTTCGCGGCGCTGCGTTACGCGGCATCCGGGTGCCGGAGGCGCGGGTGGCGGATATGATTGATGAATTCCCCATCTTTTTTATTGCCGCAAGCGTGGCCGAAGGCATAAGCGAAGTCGTGGGCGCCGAAGAGTTGCGCGTCAAGGAAAGCGATCGCATAGGCGCGATGGTGCGCGGCTTAGCCAGCCTAGGCGTAAACGCCGAGGAACGCCCAGATGGCGTGCGTATTGAAGGCTCAGCTGGCTTGATTGGCAGCGCGACTAGTAAGGCGCCCGCGTGCGTGATCGATAGCCGCGGCGATCATCGCATTGCCATGAGCTTTGCCATCGCAAGCCTAGCCGCGCGCGTTCCGATAAAAATTCTTGACTGCGCCAATATCGCGACCTCGTTTCCGGGCTTTACTCGAATATGTGAGCGCTTGGGGATGGATATTGCGCAGTGATTATGCGTAAGCGTGTTTAGTCAACGGGCTTTGAATCAATACCGGAATCCTACAAAAACACCCGCCCAATCACCGCCTTGGCCGCAGCGAAGGAAAAATGTGTACTCACATTGGCTAAGCCACCGTCGCTCAAGCGCTGCCAAAGCTCTGGATCTTGATAGGCCAGCACTAAGGCGTCGCTAAATGCTTGGGCAGACTCGCCGATCATTACATCAGTTGCGTGGCTGCAATACATGCCTTCCACCGCCGCCCCCGTGGCAATCACCGGCAGGCCGTGCGCCATCGCCATATTGACTTTGCCTTTCACGCCCGCGCCATAGCGTAGCGGGGCAACGCTCAAGCGCGCGGATGCTAGCAGCGGATCAATATCGGGCACAAAGCCGTGCACAATGATGTAATCACAACTCAATGCAGCGATCTCGGGTGGTGTGTTACTTCCTATCAAATGCAGCACAAACTCAGGCAGCAAAGCTGCTGCTAGATTTGCCCGAGCCAATGGCAATACCTCGCGCACAAACCAAAGCACCGCGTCGACATTCGGCGGGTGCTGAAAGCCGCCGACGAATAGCAGGCCAGCACGCTCAGCGTAGCCACGCGCGCAGCCCGGCACCTCATGGATGTTGGATAAGATTTCAACACGCGCCAACGGCGCAAGCGCTTGCAACAATACTTGCTCGATCGGCGAAACCACGAGCGTTAAATCCGACGCGTTGATCACTGCCAACTCTTGTGCGCGGGTTTTTACCGCGGCACGGGCCAAGGCCGCGTCGCCAGCTAATTCAGCTTGACGCTCCTCGCGCAGAAAATGTAGATCAACCGTGTCAAAAATAACCCGCGCGCGGCGGCAATGTTCGCGCACCAACGCCAGCAGCGGTGCCGCAATATAGTGGCGCGACAACACAACCGCATCAAAACGCGCGCCATTTTCCGCCAACCATGCCGGTTCACTTTGCAAATACGGGTGATACAAAACTTGTATTCCATGAGCCTGCAGCTTTTCCGCATAACCGCTGTGGTAATGCCGGCCCTCGCAGAAAAATGTCACGGCGCAGCCTGAGTTCACCAAGATCGTTAGCAAATTCACCATACGCAAGGAGCCAGAATCTTGATCCGGCATCGGCGTCACCGCGTCCACCACCAAAATAAACTTTGTC
>JAYVAQ010000136.1:0-3147 GCA_043750875.1 Rhodanobacteraceae bacterium | reverse complement strand
GAGAGATATGCGAACCCCGCTGTGAATATTGGCGCAATCGTTTCCGCCCCATACGCCATACAGTTTGAATTCTCAGCTGTTTGTACCCCGGAACAGAGCGAAAACTGCGCGGGTGTTGAATTGACCAGCCAACTGGTAGTTTTTTCTGGCATTCCGGTGTAAGGAAATGCCTGCAAATACTCTGTTAGCGCCGCAATTTTGTTTTGTGGGTCATAACTATAAACGTGTTTAAAGCCCAAGACACCGCGGCCTCCGGTTTGCACTTTTAAGCCGCCGTACCGATAAAAGACCGAGCTCGTCGCGTTTTGATTAAAGAGGTTGGTCGCCAAATCTATGCTGGGCGAAGCACTGCTCATGCTCGAGACCACCCAGGTCGGTGCCAACACATCCAATACCGGCGAGCCGCGCCCGGAAAGCAGCGTTGCGGCGTCATAGCTGCGCGCGTAGACGCTGCGATAGGTTAACGGTTGATAGTCAATGATCGTGTCCGCACCCAAACCGTTTTTTACACCAACCATTTGATGCCGCGCACTGTGGTGGCTGGCCCGGCGGTGCACTGACATGAACGGGTTCCCAAAATTTTTAGTGGCAATCAAATCCAGATGCCCGTCAGCGTCCAAATCGGTGAATACGTGATTCCAGTCGGCATTGTTGGTGTGCCCGGTAAAATTGGTAGGTTCATCGGCCTTGTAGCCATTCCCCGTCCAATAACGAACTTTATATGTCGAGTCGTTCGCAGTTAACCAAAGAAAATCTAGGCGGCCGTCGCCGTCAATATCGACAAATTGGGCGTCGTTGGTATTGACGGTATCAATGCAGCGCTCCTGAGTCGCCCCGGGGATAAAGGCGCCTGGGATGACGCATTGTGCTGTACGGAAACGCGACCGTAAGGGTTGTTTAGGGTCTACAACGCCAGTATTGAGGCGGTACTCCCAGCCCGGGTACGCGCCGAAGCGGTAGTAGGTTAGATCGGCAAGGCCGTCGCCATTGACATCAGTGAAGCGCACCAAGTCGTCTTCTGTGGATATCGCTGCGCCGTTGCTAGCGGGCAACTTTTCTGCCACGCGAAATTTTTGCGCTGCGGTGCAGCTGCTGTTTGAAGGCGCGCCGGTGCTGTTTGAGTTTGGGCAATCGCGGCCTTCATTGATAAACACATAGATAAATTGGGGATCCGCACCCTCGGGCGCTTTTTCGCCGTCAACGGGGGGTGGGCTGGACGGTAGTTGCGCGCGGTCGATGGTGTTGACTACGAGTGTGTCGCCGGTAATGCCCCGGCAGCTGTTGCTGGCGCTGCCTTTAGCACGCACAACAAAGTCGCCAAAACCATCGCCATTGAAATCAAAAATTTCCAAACGGCGGTTATTGAGCTTGGCAAAAGCCGCGTCAATCGTTGCGCAGCCAGCATTTGCCCTGTTAAGAAATTCAAGTGCAACTTCAGGGCCAAATTTAGCGACTGCCTGCCCTTCAGGTCTTTGCAAATACCGCACGACAAAACGATTGCTGGCGGTAGCGGGGTAAATCATGTCTTCCAAACCATCGCCATTAAGGTCGGAAAACTGTAGCTGCGCTTTGCGATTGCTGGTCGGTGTAACGACGAAGTTCGTTGCGCCTGGATCTGTTAGCAAATCGGTGTCAGTAGCGGCAAAGCCAGAGCCATTGGAAAGCCGGGCACGCCAGGAGAATATGTAGAGTGGGCCGGGCGGTATAGTGCCCACGCCGTTTGGAATGGCTTTGAGATAAATTAAATCGTCGCGGCCATCCGCGTTCAAGTCGATTAGGTGCATCGCGCGTGCGCGGTCAACAAGCAAGTTAGAATCACTGAAGCCCGTTTCTGTGTCCAGCGACACCAACGGTTCAAACCATTGCCCACCCGCTACAGGCTTGCTTTTCGCCATGTAAAACGCCAGCTCGTTCGGGCTGGAGTTACGCCGCACCAGCAAATCCAGCCGACCATCGCCATTGATATCGCCAAAACGCTGCGCGGATATTTCGGTGGCAGCTAAATTGTAGGATTCGATGGTGTGTGATTGTTTGGCGTAGTTGAAAACAACTGGGCGCAAACAGGTAGTGCCTACGCATTCCCGAATCGAAGTAACAAACTGCAGCGCCGGATTTTCATCCCCAGCTGTGGGTGTTTCATTGACTTGACTGTGGGTCAATTCATAGCGCCGCAGTTCCGTGACATCGGGCAATAGAAACTGCTCGCCGGCGGAAGGCGAGTACACAGTTACGCCTGTGAGGCGACGAGATAAGCCAAATTCTACGCCCGCTTGAAATTGCGAGGCATACGTTGATGTTCCAGGTGTGGCGAGTATGGGCAAGATTTGATACTGAAAACTCAGCACGCCACCATCAAATTCAACGCGCTCAAGCCATTGGTCGTTATCGGCACGGCCGTAGCGGTAGCGAATGATACGCCCAACGGAATTGGCAATTTCCCGCAGCGGCCATGCAACGGCTTTTTCGATGACGGGGTTCGTTTCAAAAACCGGCTCAACACGGCGGATTTCTTTACCTAAACCAAAGGGGACGTCTAGTTCAAAACCACCAAAATAGCGCGAGGTGCCGTCCGCCGATTCCACGCGCCATTCGTACGGGCCTTTGGCATCCGCGCTAATGATGCGGATGCGTTGATGACTATCAAATTCGGTCTTGTAGGATGAGTTTACCGCGCCGAAGCTACCGGACTCTAAAAGTAAGCGCGCACCATTTAAACAAAATTGATCTGTGCTTTCGAAGCGCACTTCAGGGAATGGTGCGCCATTGTTGTAG
The DNA here is from genome assembly GCA_043750875.1 of Rhodanobacteraceae bacterium. Taxonomy (GTDB): domain Bacteria; phylum Pseudomonadota; class Gammaproteobacteria; order Xanthomonadales; family SZUA-5; genus JANNYA01. The sequence continues at coordinate 375 of JAYVAQ010000136.1, read as the reverse complement.
CCATCACCGGCTTCGATGGTTTTGCGGCAATGCGTAATGCCCTCCAAGCCTTGTAAATCCCAACCCATGCCCGCGCGGCCAATGCCACGTCCGCTGACGTAGCTCAACGCAAATGAAGGTTTGAAGTCCCCTACACCTTTGCCGACCATAATAGGTAAGGAATAATTGAAATTTCCGGATTCATCGACTTTGCTGATGCCAGCCGTGGCACCTACCGCCGTGGTGACTAGATCTTCACCGGGCGGCGTAGCAAATTCAGGCGCAGAAAGTGGTTCTGGTAACAATTGTGTCACTTGCACGACGGCAGAACGCGCGAGTTGCGTGCCGGTTGCATTCGGGCCAGTGTGGAGCTGGTATTGATAAAAACCGGCCACC
>JAYVAQ010000135.1:0-3617 GCA_043750875.1 Rhodanobacteraceae bacterium | reverse complement strand
TTGTGTTCGGTCTCGATATGCACGGCTTCCGAATGGCCGTAAAAAACTGGAACCCGCACACACGTCGGATTCACAACAATTTTTTCGCTCAAAATTTTCTGTGTTTCCCACACCATCTTCATTTCTTCTTTGGTGTAACCATTTTCCAAAAACACATCAATTTGCGGAATTAAATTGAAAGCAATTTGAACTGGGAATTTTTTTGGTTTCACCTTGCGAAACGCGAGTAAGTCCGCTGTCTGCTTACCAAGTTCATCCATGCCAGAGCGCCCTGCGCCACTGACGGACTGATAGGTGGCAACGTTTATTCGCGTAATCGTGGCGGCCCGATGCAGAGGCGCAAGTGCGACCAACATCTGCATGGTTGAACAATTTGGATTCGCAATAATTCCGCGCGTTTTATAACCGGCAATGGCCTCAGGATTGACCTCGGCCACCACCAGCGGAATTTCTGGCACGTAGCGAAATTCACTGGTGTTATCAATGACGACCGCACCTGCGGCAACCGCGCGCGGCGCGTGCTCCGCAGAAACGCTGCCCCCGGCAGAAAACAGCGCGATATGGACATCTTTGAAATCAAAATCGGCAAGGTTGCGCGCAACGATAGTTTCTGAGCCAAATTTGACGCGGGTGCCGGCACTTTTCGCGCTGGCTAATGGAATTAAATTATCAATCGGGAATTTTCGGCTCTTTAATATCTCCAGCAGAGTTTCCCCAACCGCACCTGTGGCGCCTACGACGGCTACATTGAACTTTTTGCTCATACTTAGCTTTCCTCAAATTCACTCAAATTTATTTTAATCACGGCTAATGAAATTGGCAGTTATGCCGAAATCGCATGTGTGCGCTTGATCCCAAAATTCTGTGCACGATCACGCAATACATGATCCATCAACACCAACGCGACCATCGCCTCGACAATTGCCGGCGCCCTAATCGCAACGCAGGGGTCATGTCGGCCTTTGGTAACTAGTTCGGTCGCGGCAAAATCCGCCGTCGATTCGCCAGCGCGCACCGTTAAGCCGGGTACTAAAATGCTGCTGGTCGGTTTGATAGACACATGCGCGAGCAACGCTTGCCCTGTACTTATGCCACCTAAAATGCCGCCCGCATGATTGCTCAAAAAGCCATTCGGCGTCATCTCATCACGGTGTTCACTGCCGCGCTGCGCGCAAACGGCAACACCATCGCCTATTTCTACCGCTTTTACCGCATTAATCCCCATCAATGCGGCCGCTAAATCGCCATCAAGCTTGCCATAAAGAGGTTCGCCCAGACCGACCGGGACATTTTCCGCCACCACGCTCACACGCCCGCCAACCGAGTCACCAGATTTGCGTAGGCCGTCCAAATACGCTTCAAGCTCCGGCAATTGCGCACTATTTGGCCAAAACAGCGGTGTCGACTCCACTGCTGCCCAGTCCACGTTTGTATAAGCTGCACCCAACCAACCCGCATCTGCCTTAATCGCGCCACATTGGCTCAAAAATGCGCGTACTTTTATCTTGAAAAGATCGCCTAAGTAACGCTTGGCAATCACCGCTGCAGCGACTCGTGCGGTGGTTTCGCGGGCGCTGGAACGCCCGCCACCGCGATAGTCGCGATGGCCGTACTTCATCTGATAGGTGTAATCCGCGTGACCAGGCCTAAAACTGCTTGCGATATCGCCGTAATCTTTACTTTTTGCGTCAGTGTTTCTGATCAACAAGGTGATTGGCGTACCGGTAGTCTTGCCTTCAAAGACGCCAGACAGTATTTCGACTTGATCAGCCTCGGAGCGTTGGCTGGTATGACGCGTGCGGCCGGTGGCGCGACGTTCTAAATCATGCTCAAAATCATTGGGCGCGATCGTGATTCCAGGTGGACAACCATCAATTACGCAGCCGATGCCAACGCCGTGGCTTTCGCCAAAGGTCGTGACGGCAAACATTTTTCCAAAAGTGTTCAAAGTTCGCCCGAACGCTCGGCAACAGCACGTTTGAGCTGGGGTTGATACGCCGCCAAATCCCGTGCTGAAATCACCACCACGCCCGAACCGCCACGCGCAAACTCAGCCCATTCGCCAGGCAAATCTGGCAACAACGCAAGCAGCGTGGATTCTGACGCGCCAACTTCTAAAACAAGCACGCCGTTGGCGGTCGAATATTGGCTTGCTTCGGTCAAAATCGATGGCGGCGCAGCCAAGCCGTCACTGCCGCTGACCAAACCCAGCTCTGGTTCGTGTGCAAACTCCGCTGCAAGGGAGTGCATTTCTGGCTCGCTCACATACGGCGGGTTGGTGACGATTAAATCGTATTTTTTACCTTTGAGTGCGGCGAACAAGTCCGAGCGAATCACCTCAACTCGACTTTCAACGCCATGCTGCTCCGCATTAAATTCGGCTATTTTTAGCGCCGCTTCGCTCAAGTCCACCAAATCTACGTGGGCATCGGTGAAGTGCGCCGCACACGCGATTCCAATGCAACCCGAACCGGTGCACAAATCCAATATGCGATTCGGAATAGCTTGCAACCAAGGCTCAAACCCCTGCTCGATCAGCTCTGCAATCGGGGAGCGTGGAATTAGCACCGACTCGTCAACTTTGAATGCCAATCCGCCGAACCACGCTTCACCGGTAATGTAGGCGAGCGGCTTGCGCGCAAGGCGCGCCTCAATTCGCGCCAGCACCGCTTCTCGCTCCGCTGGCAATAGCGTCGCAGCACCATAGGCCGGCGGCATATCGTGCGGCAAATGCACGGTGTGCAGCACCAAATAGCTCGCCTCATCAAGTGCTGAGTCAAAACCATGCGTGAAACTTAAATTGGCCTCGTTAAAACGCGTTGTTGCATAGCGAATAAAATCGCAAATTGTGCTGAGCACATCGGTGGGTGTATTTGTCATAACTCGAAGGCTACCGTGCTAACGCAGACGGCACAAACTGAATTATCGCGAAAACATGCAAATTGAAAGGCGATTTGCCTCTGTGCAGGCGATGCTGCCCTTTGTAAGCATTGGATTAGTTGCCATAGACTTAACAACGAAAGCGGGCGCGAAAGCTTTAAGCGCCGCTGTGACCGCAGCTCATTTATACGCGTCAGTGGCGTCCAGAATCTGCAGCAGAATCTGCTCTGATCTACGCTGCCCATAGCCTTTGCCGTAGGCGGTAGACGTGATCGCAACGACAAGATCGAATTGAGGGATTATGTAGATCTTGTTACCACCATTACCCGAAGCAAAATGCACGAGAGTTGACCGCTGAGCACGAACATATCTTTTGCTGTACCACATATACCCATACGAGTCGGCGTATGGATCCAGCTCAGCTATGTTGACAAGTGGCGACATGGCTTCTTGCACCCAGCGACGATTCGCATCTAAGGCATTTCTGGGCTGCGAATCGAGGGCGGCACACGACGTGAGAACTACCAAAAATATCGCTCACCACAAATACTTCATCACTGCCCCTTCGACTCGTTCGCCTGAATTTTATTTGTCAGCGGCGTGTTTCGACCCCGCCCTATTCGAAAATCATTCGCCGCGCAATGCCACTTGCGGCAGTACTGCTAGCGCTCGGCGCGTTGGCATAATGCTGGCGAACACAGCAACAGCCATCAAACACAGCACTGCGCTGATTACCG
>JAYVAQ010000134.1:0-7903 GCA_043750875.1 Rhodanobacteraceae bacterium | reverse complement strand
CTGATTAGCACCGCACGTTTGGTCAATGAGGGCATGGTCTGACACATCTGCGGGGAAGTTTTGAAGCTGTGTGCGCGGCGTGGCTTGGCTGCAAACGGGGCCAAAGTGCTTATTTTGGGCGTCGCATTCAAAGAAAATTGCAGCGATACCCGCAACAGTCGCGTGTTTGATATCGCCTCTGAGCTGCAAAGTTTTGGCGCAGAAGTGGCACTTTACGACCCCTTGGTTGCCGCAGCACACGGCGATGTCGTCCATGGCTTTGCGCTGATCACACCAACGCCGGGCAGCTTCGATTTGGCGCTGATCGCGGTGGCACATAAGCAATTTGCGCAGCTGGGTGCGGTCGGCATTCGCACGCTGCTAAAAACCAACGGGCTGATTTATGACGTCAAACGGCTGCTTGCCACCGCCGATAGCGACGGGCGCCTGTAATGTGCGGAATCGCCGGGGAATTTAGCTATGGTGCCCATGCGCCCGCCGTGGATAGCGATGCGTTGGTGCGGGTACGCGATGCCATGCGTTTACGCGGGCCGGACGGCGCAGGGCTTTGGTTAAGCACGGATCAGCGCGTGGGCTTGGCGCATCGGCGGCTTGCCATTATCGATTTGGCGGCGCGTTCGGATCAGCCGTTGCATCGCAGCGATGGCAGTGCGGTGATTGTTTTTAACGGTGAAATTTATAACTACCGCGCGTTACGCAAAGAGTTAATCGATGCCGGTGCGGTGCTGAAAACCGAAGGCGATACCGAGGTGGTATTGGAATTGCTGTGTCGCGAGGGCATTCGCGGCTTGCGCCGCCTGCGCGGCATGTTTAGCTTAGGCTTTTACGATATCGCGGCACGCACACTGATCTTGGCGCGCGACCCTTACGGCATCAAACCAATGTATTACGCGGATCGCGCTGGCCAAATAGCCTTCGCATCCAGCGTTAAAGCCCTGGCGCAACACGGAAAAATATCGCGCGAGCCGGAGGCCGCCGCCGAAGTCGGCTTTCTGTTATACGGCAGCGTGCCCGAACCGTTGACCGCCTTAAGTGCGGTTCGCGCACTACCGCCGGGTTCGGCGCTGATAATTGAAGCAGGCCGCACACCGCAATTGCGCACCGTGCAGCCGCTAAGCGAAGCATTCGTGCAAGCAAGCGCCGAGGCAAGTACCGAAGCGTTGCAGGCGGCGCTGTTGGACAGCGTGCAACAGCATTTAGAAGCGGACGTGCCGGTAGGCGCGTTTTTGTCGGCCGGCGTGGATTCTGGCGCGCTACTAGGTTTGATGCGCGATGCCGGTGCTGCTGATGTGCGAACGCTGACCGTGCGCTTTCAAGAATTTTCCGGCTTGGCCGTAGATGAGGGTATTTTGGCAGCCGAAGTCGCGGCGCACTACCAAGCCACGCACAGCGAATGCTGGGTCACTGAGGCCGATTTCGCGGGCGATTTGAGCGCTTTTTTAAGCGCGATGGACCAGCCCAGCATTGATGGCATGAACACCTGGATGGTCAGCAAAGCCACCGCAGCGCTGGGCTTAAAAGTAGCGCTCAGCGGTGTAGGTGGCGATGAGCTGCTGGGCGGCTACGATAGTTTTAGCGATATTCCGCGCTGGCAAAAACGCTTCGGTGGGCTCGCCAAATTACCCGGCATTACTGCGTTGGCGCGGGCACTAACACCGCTGGCGAATGCGCTGGGTTTGCATCCAAAAGCTCCTGGCATGTTGGAATTTGCCGGCAGCTTAGAGGGCCTATATTTGCTGCGACGCGGCTTATTTTTACCCTCCGAACTCAAACAATTTATTGCGCTAGATCGCCTGCAATACGGCGCAGCGCGCTTAGCCGAATGCACCGCCGAGGCCTGGGCGATGCCAGAGCAAATTCAGGATAGCTTTGCCCAAGTCGCTTACTTAGAAGCTACGCGCTACATGCGCAATCAATTGCTGCGCGACACCGATTGGGCCAGCATGGCGCACAGCTTAGAAGTGCGCACGCCCCTGGTAGACCGTGTGCTGCTAGAAAGCTTCATGCCCGCCCGGGTTAGCGTGCAAGCCATCGGTGGCAAACGCCTACTTGGCGGCGCGCCGAAAAAGCCGCTGCCGGCGCACATCGTCAATCGCCCAAAAACCGGCTTCACTACACCCGTTCCGGGTTGGCAGCAAAATATTACGGAGTTGCAGGGTTGGAAAAAATTCCCCAACCTACAAAAGGCGGGCACGCCTTGGGCGCGGCGGTATGCGGTGGCGCTATTGGGGCTGGTTTAAGGCTTTTATTTTGTTACAGGAATTGTCTCTGGGTCGCCGATCCAGGTGATTTGCGAGTGGAACTTTGCAAGGGCTTTATCGCCTTTCAGATAGTTCGGAAGCCGAACTTCGAGCGTCACAATTAATTTGTCATGTGCCAGCGCAAGTTCTAAGAGGTGCAGATCTTTCTCGACCCCCAATCTTTCTGCCTCTGGCATTGCCGCACGAAGCAGCGCCTTTCGTAGCGCCAGATGTTTCGCAACTTCAATCAGTTGGTAGCGCTTTCTCGCATGCATTTGCCGCAGCCATCCGCGAGCAAATACGCTGGCGTGATTGCTCCACTCTAAAAGCAGCGCTTCGTTAAACACGCATAAGTGCGCGCCTTCTACGACACGGGTCAGCAAGCGCACACAATTGAGTGCACGTGGCGTTGTCGGCTTTCCAGCACCCATGGCAACGTTGGCGTCGATGACGTACCGATTGCTAGTCATTACTTACTATCAGTTGCTTTAAAAACAGTGGCATTCAAGTAATTCGTCGTCGCCGCATCCGCCGTTTCATCAAAATCAACTGGCCAATCGCCATAAGCACCATCCGCGTCAAGCTCTGCAGTGGTGACCACGGAACTGCCGCTAGCATCGCGTGAAACCCAGTGTAGTTTCACATCAGCTGCGTCGATTTTTTGCTGCGCGATTAAAGTCTGCAAACTAGTTAAAAGCAGTGCGCTGTGGGTTTCGACAATCACCTGCACCTCGCGATTTGCCGCGTCCACTAACAGGCCAGCCAAAGCGATTTGCGCCCTAGGGTGCAAATGAATTTCGGGTTGCTCAATGTAAACCGCTTGACCAGGACGCGCCGCAAACAAAGCAACGATGACTGGCATGACTTGGGAAACGCCAAAGCCTACATCCGCAATGCTGACTAGGTCTTTCGCACTGCCACGAGCGCTTTTCGGAAGCCGACCAATTTTTATATCTACCGTTGCAGCATCTATATTTTCAGCGCTAACTTTCCAGGTTAAGCCAAGGGCCTCCAATGCTGAACCGACTGCGTCGACACGAGCGTCACCATCATCCTGCCAACGCTTGATGACCGACGCGGTGTAGTCGTCGAAGCGCCCAGGAAAACTGTCGCCAACGCCTGAAACTGCGTAACCACGGGCAGGAACGCCTCGTAATCCCGGAACATGGATGAGGTTACGAACCCACTCGGAAGTTGCTCGCGTGTTGTAAAAATCAATATGACCAAACAATCTGCGGTGCTCCAGCGCTTTTAAGTTTCGCCACAACTCATTTCTTATCGAAGATTCAAGCTTGGGCGAAAAAATAAATCGACTCTGCGTTATTTGTAATTGCAGTGCCTTGTTTTCGGGGCTTAATTCATCATCACTATATGACTGCACCGCAGGTGGAGCGAATTGCACAAGTTGACCAAGCGTTGTTTCCTTACCTGTCAGCGTTGTTGTGATGCCGTCCAAAGAAATTGTGTTGTTGCTCAAAATCAAGTTCCGTCCAGACGCTTTAAACGCGAAACTCTCAGTTTGCTGCCAAAAGCTCAAGCGAAATGAGAGCGAAAGATGGCGTTTTTCTGGGGTCTTAGAGAAAAACTGATCCAATTCGGAAAATCGCACATTCGGGCCATCTATTTTCAACGGACCCGGATCATGCGTCGCTTCAATGGTTTGCTTGAGCAACAGCAGCGGCTGAATTAAGCTGGATTTACCGCCGCTATTGACACCTGCGAGTACCGTCAGCGCGCCAAACTCAATTGTTGTTGGCTTGACGATCGACTTATAGCCGGAAATCTGAAGAGTTTTGAGAAAATCTCGACCTTTTACATGTATTAGATTCAACACGATGTTTGGCCCACAAAAATTATTAGTTCCGCACCCTACCACTGCGGCACAGCATTTGCGAAACCCCCGCCTAAACCGCATGCTTGAGCCCCCAACTCAAACTGTGGACTTTGCCCCTTATGCCCAGCATCAATATCGAACGCCAGCATTCATTGAGCTTGAAAAAGGCCAAAGCGGCTGTGGATGAAGTTGCGGTGAAAATTGCCGAGAAGTTTCAAATGGCGACCGAGTGGGATGGCGACCATTTGAAGTTCTCTCGCAAAGGCGTCGAAGGCAAAATCCTAGTCAGCCAAGAGCACGTCAAAGTCGATGCTGAGTTGAGTTTTATGGTCGGCCTAATTAAAGGCACGATTGAGAAGGAAATTAACGGCTATCTGGACAAGGTTCTGGTGTAGCCCACCCGGTCGAACGCCAAGCAAAGTCTGCGGCAAATTCTAATTTTCTAAAGGTGCAAGCGTGATGCGTCAGTTGAGTGGTTTGGATGCGGGTTTTCTTTATATTGAAAGCGAACAAACGCCGATGCATGTCGGCTCCCTGACGCTTTATCAACGCCCTACCGACGGCGGTAATTTTGCCCGCACGGTGTTGGAGCACATTAAAAGCCGCTTGCACCTGGCACCGATCTTTAACCAACGCTTGGCGCTGATGCCGTTTGATCTTGGCCATCCGGTTTGGGTAGAAGCGGACGCGTTGGATTTCGACTATCACTTTCAAACGCACTCGATTGCGCGCGGTGCTAAGCCTGGCTCGCAGGCGGCGCTGGAAGCGTTGGTAGCGGGCTTGCATGAGTCCTTATTGGATCGCGCGCAGCCGCTTTGGCAGTTTCATTTGATCGAAGGTTTGTCGGATGACCGTGTCGGCTTTTACGCGAAAGTGCACCACGCGGCCTTGGACGGCGCGGCAGGCGTTTTACTGGCTAACGCGCTGCTGGATTTGAGTGCCATCCCGCGCGTAGTTGAGCAACCGGCGGCGCACGCTAAGGTCAAAGCGCCTAGCCGCACCTCCTTGCTTGGTTCGTTATTCTCCAACACCTTCGCACAGTACGCGAAATTAGCGCGTACGCTTCCGGGCGCGGTAAAACGCGTGGCGGATGTGGCGATGGCCAAAGGCGTCGCAGGCACAATCGCTGCCACGCGCGAATTTGGTCGGGAGCTTTCTGCGCCAAAAACGCCGTTCAATGTCAGCATTGAAGCGAAGCGCCGGTTTGCCATGTGCAGCCTGCCCTTGAGTGACATCAAAGCAATTTCCGCCGCATGCGACGCTACCGTTAACGACGTGGTGATGGCGCTGTGTTCGGGTGCGCTGCGAAGGTTCTTAATCAATTTGGATGCACTGCCCAGCCGTTCATTGATTGCCGCCGTGCCGGTGAGCCTGCGCGAGTTGGGCGATCAAAAAATGAATAATCAAGTTTCAATGGTTCCGTGCAGTTTGGGAACAGACGTGAAAACGGCAGAAAAGCGTTTGCTGGCGGCGAAGGCAGCGATGGGCGAAATCAAAGGCGCGATGGCGAAATTTAAAGATTTGATCCCGACCGATTACCCCAGTTTGGGCGCGCCTTGGCTGATCGGAGGTTTGGCTACGTTAGCGGTGAAAACCAAGCTGGCGGACCGCTTGGTAATGCCGGCAAATCTGGTGATTTCAAACGTGCCGGGGCCAAAAGTACCACTGTATTTGGCGGGCGCAAAAATGCTGGGCTATTACCCGTTGAGTATTGTGGTGCACGGCATGGCGCTGAATATCACCGTACATTCCTACGCTGGGCAGCTGGATTTTGGCCTGATTGCCTGCGCGCGCGCAGTGGCGGATTTGACGCCGTTGGCGCAAGCGCTAGAGGCGGAACACATTGAGTTAAAAGCCTTGGCTGCGCATCGCTTGCTGGGCCCAGCGGTGCATAGTCAAAAGTCAGCGCAAAAGTCGCCCATTAAAACGGCGACGAAAACGCGATTGGCAAAAGTTAGCGCCACGCCGTCAATTGCGAAAAACGTGGCTGCAAAGGCACCCGCCACCAAACAAACTGGAAAAGCGTTGCCTATAAAAACTTTCACTATAAAAGCTGTGGCGGCCAAAGCCCCGGCCAAAAAGGCAGTGCCTGCGAAGAAAGTGGCGTCTAAAAAGGCCGCATCAAAGCCATCGACAACTAAGTAGTCCCTACCTAAAACTCCTGGCAAGTGCAACGAATGATCATGTCTATAAAATCCAGCGCAACGAACTCAATCAAGCCTGTAATCGACGTTGCAACCAGGCCAGCGCGACGCAGCGCTAAACCGGTATTTTCTGAGCCGCTTTCATTGCGCCCACCATCGCTGTGGCATATGGCGCTAGAAGCGCGCGCGCCGGTCGAGTTTTGGGCGAGCGTGTTGAGCTTGGCGTTTTTATCAAAGATGCCAAAAGGCGATGGCCAGCCGGTATTGGTGTTTCCAGGCCTGCTTGCCGGTGATACCACGACGTTGCTTTTGCGTAGCTTTTTAAAGCGCCTAGGCTATGCGCCATACGGTTGGAAACAGGGAATTAATGCTGGGCCTAGACATGGCGTGTTGGCCGGTTGTAGGGAACGCATTGAAGAGATTTACACCGAGCACGGGCGTAAAGTCAGCTTGATCGGCTGGAGCTTAGGTGGCTTGTACGCCCGGGAAATGGCCAAGCTGATGCCAGCTATGGTGCGGCAAGTGATCACATTGGGCTCGCCTTTTGCTGGCAACCCGCAGGCGACGCACGCGTGGCGGATTTTTGAGTATTTCTCCGGCCACAGTGCCAGCGACCCTAATTTGATGGAGCGCTTGCGCGGTGCGCCGCCAGTGCCAACGACTTCTATTTACTCAAAAACCGACGGCGTAGTCGCCTGGCAATGCAGCGTGCAAGCGCCTGCGAAGCAGTCCGAGAACATTGAAGTCAACGCTAGCCACTTTGGCCTAGGCATGAATCCGTTGGCGCTGTTTGCACTGGCTGATCGTTTGGCGCAGAAGCAAGATAAGTGGAAGCCATTTTCGCGGGCAGGACTGCGCGGTATGTTTTTTGCTGAGCCGGGGTTTTAGCGCGAAGCCTATGGCGCAATCGCACAGCAGTCCAACCCGACCCGCGACCCTAGTTGAAGGACTGGAGCAACTTTCTGCGGGCGTGGCGTTGGTTGCTGGACAACGCCTAGGGCCGTATCGCTTGGTCAAAGCCCTGGGCGAAGGCGGCATGGGTGTGGTGTGGCTCGCCGATCAGGTTGAACCGTTTGAGCGCAAAGTCGCGATCAAGCTATCGAACCAAAAGCTAAGTTCTGGCCTGTCGCAAGCGTATTTTGAAGTTGAGCGCCAAGCGATGGCGACGATGGTGCACCCCTACATCGCGCAAATTTATGACGCGGGTGCGCTGCCCGGTGGCGCACTGTATTTCGCGATGGAATTCGTCGCCGGTGGCACCTTGGACGATTACGTCAGCAACAACAAGCCAAGCCTGGACAGTTGTGCTGCGCTGCTGGCGTTGGTGTGTCAGGGCGTGCAATACGCGCACCAGCGTGGCTTGATCCACCGAGATTTAAAGCCCGCCAATATCTTGATCGCCGATGTTGCGGGCAAACCCATGCCCAAAATTATTGATTTTGGCATCGCGATTGGCGTTGATTCCGCGCGTGCGGTGGGTGTTGGCGGCAGCGCTGGCACGCGCGCTTATATGGCGCCAGAGCAACTGAATCCAAATACGGACGGTATTGACGTGCGCGCCGATGTTTACGCGCTGGGTGCCATTTTGGTGGAAACGCTGTGCCTGGCGCTGGATATTTCACTGGAACGCCTGGACAGCAATAGCCTACGCAGCCTGCTTTCCGCCGCCGCCTACACCACCGATG